>NZ_BAAGDE010000022.1:0-85988 GCF_054660795.1 Mycobacterium sp. MUNTM1 | reverse complement strand
TTTACACCCCCCCCCCCGGGGCGGGGGGGGGCGGGGGCGCCCCTGCCCTACCGCCGCGGGTGCCCCCCGGGGTCCCGCGGGGGGGGGGGGGGGGGCCCCCCCCCCCCCCCCCCGGGGGGGGCGCCCCCCGGCGCCCGCCCAGCCCCAGGACCACCAGATCCATGCCGTCGACGAGCACGGCGGCCACCTCCACCGGATCGGTGCCGGGATCCGGTATCACCGCGAGCCGGCTCAGGTCCGCCCCCATCTCCGCGGCGGCCAGCAGCCCGATGTCCGGCTGGCCGACGATTGCGGCGTTGCCACCGGCCGCCGTGACGGCGGTCACCATGCTCAGCAGCAGCGACCGGGCACCCGAGAGCACCGCGACCGTTCCCCGCGGCACCGGCGCGGGCAGCAGGTCGGCCAGCCACGGCGGGAGGGCCAGCTGAGCCTCCGAGTCCGGCAACAGATCCCCGACGGGCGCGGCCCTTCCGGACGTCTTACCGGGCACCGCCGCCATCTTGCGGCGCAGGGATTCGAGCAGTTCGAAGCGATCCTGGTCGGAGGCGACAGCCGCGGTCATACAGGCCTCCTACCAGCGCTTACCCGATATGTTCGAATGTATGTTCGATACAATTCGAAGTAAACACCCACCCTCCGACAACCGTCAAGCGACGGAAGGGACAGCGTTATGCGATCGGTACTGGTGTGGCCGATGGGTGCCATGTGGCCGCATTTTCGCCACGACTAGACCGGGCCGGCTACTCCCATTCGATGGTGCCGGGCGGTTTGCTGGTGATGTCCAGTACCACGCGGTTGACCTCGGCCACCTCGTTGGTGATGCGGGTCGAGATGCGCTCCAGCACCTCGTAGGGAACCCGGGTCCAGTCGGCGGTCATGGCGTCCTCACTGGTCACCGGCCGCAGCACGATCGGGTGCCCGTAGGTGCGGTTGTCGCCCTGCACGCCGACCGAACGCACGTCGCCCAGCAGCACCACCGGGCACTGCCAGATCAGGGTGTCCAGGCCCGCCGCGGTCAACTCCTCGCGCGCGATCGAGTCCGCACGACGCAGGGTCTCCAACCGCGGCGCGGTGACCTCGCCGACGATCCGGATCCCCAGGCCGGGGCCCGGAAAGGGTTGGCGCGCAACGATTTCCTCCGGCAGGCCCAGCTCACGCCCGACCGCGCGGACCTCGTCCTTGAACAGCAGCCGCAGCGGCTCGACGAGTTTGAACTTCAGGTCGTCGGGCAGGCCGCCGACGTTGTGGTGGCTCTTGATGTTCGCGGTGCCGCTGCCGCCGCCGGACTCCACCACGTCCGGATACAGCGTGCCCTGCACCAGAAAATCGACGTGAGAATCCCCGTCTCCCACAATGTCTCGCACCGCGCCCTCGAAGGCCCGGATGAACTGGCGGCCGATGATCTTGCGCTTGCCCTCGGGATTGCTCACGCCCGCCAGCGCGTCCAGGAAGGTGTCGGCCGCGTCGACGGTGACCAGGTGGGCGCCGGTGGCGGCCACGAAGTCGCGTTGCACCTGTGCGCGCTCCCCGGCGCGCAGCAGCCCGTGGTCGACGAAGACACAGGTCAGCCGGTCACCGATGGCCCGCTGCACCAGCGCGGCGGCCACCGCGGAATCCACGCCGCCGGACAGTCCGCAGATCGCCCGGCCGTCACCGATCTGCGCGCGCACCTGCTCGATCAGCACGCCGGCGATGTTGGCCGCGGTCCAGTCCGCGCCCAGCCCGGCGAAGTCGTGCAGGAATCGGCTGAGCACCTGCTGCCCGTGCGGGGTGTGCATGACCTCCGGGTGGTACTGCACACCGGCCAGGCGGCGCTGCCGGTTCTCGAAGCCGGCCACCGCGGCGCCGGAACTGCTGGCCACCACCTCGAACCCGTCCGGTGCGGCCGTGACCGCGTCGCCGTGGCTCATCCATACCGGCTGCGAACTCGGTAGTCCCGAATGCAGTTCGCCACCAAGGACTTTCAGCTCGGTGCGACCGTATTCGCTGGTGCCGGTGTGCGCGACGGTCCCACCCAGCGCCTGCGCCATGGCCTGAAAGCCGTAACAGATGCCGAACACCGGCACCCCGAGATCGAACAGTGCCGGATCGATCTGGGGCGCACCGTCGGCGTACACACTGGACGGCCCGCCGGACAGCACCAGCGCCAGCGGGTCGCGGGCCTTGATCTCCTCGACCGTGGTGGTGTGCGGGACAACCTCGGAGAACACCCGCGCCTCGCGGACGCGACGCGCGATCAGCTGCGCATACTGCGCGCCGAAGTCCACGACGAGCACCGGCCGGGCCGGCGATCCGGACGCATCGGTTTCAAGGGTTTCGGTGGGGTCGGCCACGCAGGCGAGTCTAGTGGCTGACCGCGTCGTCTCCGCCCCGCAGGGCTACAGCCCAAACGCGGTGCGCAGCGCGCCGACCGCCGACGCGTCGCCGTGAAACTCGATTCGCCGCAGGGCGGCGTCGCGCTCACCCTCGTCGGCCCCCAGCCGGGCGGTGACCAGATCGGCTGCCGCGGCCGTGATCGTCACCGCGGGTTCGCCGCGCCCCGCGCCGAGCCGGCCGTGCGTGACGGCGAATTCGAAACGGCGACCGTCGATCTCGACACGACATGTCGTCTCCACTCCCGCGGCCCTCCCCGGCTGGAAGCCCAGCAGGATTCCGGCCAGAAACCCGTTGAGCGGGGACACCGGCCCATCGTCGATCGGGTCCAAGTGATCCACCCCGAACCACGCGAGGCCCTGCAGGATGGGCAGCACCCGCTGCCAACCCAGGTCACTGAGCGTGTAGACGGTGCGGCCGATCGGCGCCGGCAGGTCGGCCCGCTCCACGAGCCCGGCGTCCTGCAGCTCCTTGAGCCTCTCGGCGAGCAGATTGGTTGCGATACCGGGCAGTTCGGCCCGCAGGTCACCGTAGCGACGCACGCCGCCGACCAGCTCCCGCAGGATCAGCAGGGTCCACCGCTCCCCCAGGACATCAAGGCCGCGGGCGATCGGACAGTTCTGGTTGTAGTTCCTGCGGGACGCCACCATCCCAGTCTACCTGGCATAAGACATCTTTTTCAAGTTATTACTTGATTTATTTGTCTACTGAATTTACTGTCTTGTCCATGCGTACCGACCCAACTTTCCGGGATCACCCCGTTGCCGCGCTCGCCGTCATCTGCCTCGGCGTCTTCGTGATCAGCGTCGACGCCACCATCGTCAACGTCGCGCTACCCACGCTGTCGCGTGAACTCGGCGCCGACACCGCGCAACTGCAATGGATCGTCGATGCCTACACCCTGGTGATGTCCGGCCTGCTGCTCTCGGCGGGCAGCCTGTCCGACCGCTACGGCAGGCGAGGGTGGCTGAATTCCGGGCTCGCGCTGTTCGCCGTCACTTCTGCGGTTGCGGCACAGATGAATTCGGCGGACGCGTTGATCGCGGCGCGCGCGGCCATGGGGGTGGGCGCGGCGGTGATCTTCCCGACCACCCTGGGGCTGATCACCAACATCTTCACCGACCCGGCGCCGCGCGCCAAGGCGATAGGGCTGTGGGCGGCCATGGTCGGCGTCGGGGTGGCCGTGGGACCGATCAGCGGTGGATGGCTCCTCGAACACTTCTGGTGGGGCTCGATCTTCATGGTGAACATTCCGGTCGCGGCGCTGGCCATCATCGGCGCCACGCTGTTCGTTCCCAGCTCGCGCGACCCCGCGGCGCCCCGCGTCGACGTCCCCGGTCTGATCCTGTCCGCGACCGGGATCACCACGCTCGTCTACACCGTCATCGAGGCGCCCACCTGGGGATGGACCGACGGCCGGACCATGGCCGGATTCTTGATCGCCGCAATCGTTCTCGCCGCGTTTGCGCGCTGGGAACGGCTCAGCACCCACCCGATGCTCGACGTCTCGGTCTTTACCAACCGCCGCTTCTCCGGCGGCAGCCTTGCGGTGACGGCGGGATTCCTGACGCTGTTCGGCTTCATCTTCGTCATCACCCAGTACTTCCAATTCATCAAGGACTACACCGCCTTCGAGAGCGGCGTGCGCTTGCTGCCGGTCGCGGCGTCGATCGCACTGGCCAGCATCGGGGGCCCCCGGCTGGTGGAACGGATCGGCACCACCGCGGTCGTCGCCACCGGCCTGGCCGTGTTCGCCGCCGGCCTGGCCTGGGCGTCCACCGCCGACGCCGCCACGCCCTACACCCAGATCGCCATGCAGATGCTGCTGCTCGGCGGGGGCCTCGGCCTGACGTTTTCGCCGGCCACCGAGGCGATCATGGGATCGCTGCCCATCGACAAGGCCGGGGTCGGCTCGGCGGTGAACGACACCACGCGCGAGCTCGGCGGCACGCTCGGCGTGGCCATCGCCGGCAGCATCTTCGCCTCGGTGTACTCGGGCCACCTCGGTGCATCCGCGCTGACGGGATTGCCCGCCGACGCCATGCGTCATTCGATGGCGGTGGCGCACACGGTGATTCAGCATCTACCGGCGCAGCAGGCCGGGCATGTGCGCACCGCGGTCGATCGCGCGTTCCTGGACGGGCTGCAGGTCAGCTCGCTGGTGTGCGCCGGCATCGCGCTGGGCGCCGCAATCGTCGTCGGCTGGCTCCTGCCGGCCAGGGAACCGGCGCGTCAAGAGGAAAGGGCACTGCGATGAGCACCACATCACCAGGCAGCACATACGTTCTCGGCCACGCCGACGCGGAGGTGCAGCGGCTCCTCCTGCAGGGACGGCTTTACGACGACTACACCGAGCACGCGCTGCGGCTCGCCGGGCTGCGGCCGGGCATGCGGGTGCTCGATATCGGATCCGGACCCGGTGACGTGTCGTTTGTCGCCGCCCGGTTGGTCGGCCCCGCCGGCACCGTCCTCGGCGTCGACGCCGCACCCGCGATGGTCGAGCTCGCTCGCGCTCGTGCCGCCGAAAAAGGCTTGTCTACGGTGCATTTCATGCAGGCCGCGGTTGACACGATCGCACTGGACGAACCGGTGGACGCGGTAGTCGGCCGGCTGATCCTGATGCATTTGCCTGACCCGGCCGCCACGCTGCGGCACCTCGTCTCCTTCGTGCGCCCGGGCGGGGTGGTCGCGTTCTCCGAGAACGACATCACCGCGACGCGCACGATCCCGGACATCCCGCTGTTCGGGCGGACGGTGGCCGGCATCGTGCGCGCCTTCGAGACCATGGGGCTCAGCGCCGCGTTCGGCACCACGCTGCACACCGTCTTCGCCGACGCCGGCCTGGGCACGCCAAAGCTGATCCACTACGCGCCCATGGGCACCGCCGCGGATACGGACATCCTGGCCTACGCCGCCCAGGTCTGGCGGCTGGTGTCGCCGGTCGCCGAACAACACGGCTTCGCGATCGACGAGCTCGCCGACATCGACAACTTCGTCCCGCTGGTGCGCGACCAGGTGGCGGCGGCCGACGCCCTCGTCGTCATGGCACCGCTCATCACCGCCTGGGTGCAGGTGACCGCATGAACAAGATCATCGAAACCCAGTACGCGACCGGCCTGTCGCGGCCCCACATCGAGGGTGCACTGGTCGCTGCCGGCAAGGACCTGGGCCGGTTGCAGCCCGCCGATCTGGGGCCACTGGAGGACTTCCACACCATGGGCCGCTTCGCCACCGCCGGGTTGCTGGAGCTGGCCGGAATCACCGGCGAAAGCCGGGTTCTCGACGCGGGCAGCGGGATCGGCGGCACCGCCCGCTACCTCGCCGACCACTATGGCTGCGCGGTCACCGCCGTCGATCTCACCGCCGAGTACTGCGACACGCACCGCTGGCTCAATCGACTTGTCGGGCTGGATGATTCGATCACCGTTCGGCAGGGCGACGTCACCGCATTGCCGCTTCCCCATGGCTCGGTGGACGTCGTCGTCAGTCAGCACGTGCAGATGAACGTGGCCGACAAGGCGCGTCTGTACGCCGAGGCCCGCCGCGTGCTCGCGCCCGGCGGCCGGCTTGCACTGTGGGACTTGACCATTGGTGACGGCCGCGCGCTCGACTTCCCGTTGCCCTGGGCCGACGCGCCCGCCCGCAGCCACCTGGTGACCCCCGACGAGCTGCGCACCCTGGTCGGCGCGGCGGGGTTCGCGGTGCGGCAGTGGAACGACCTCACCGAGACCGCGTGCTCGCTCATGCAGGCGCTGCTGGCGCAGCCGCCCCAACCACTGGGCCTGCACGCGTTCGTCACCGACTTCGGCCGCAAGGCCGAAAACCTCACCCGCGCGTTGGCCGAGGGGAGGCTGCGCGCGATCCAGGGCGTCGCCGCGGCAATCGACGGGTGAACGCTTGGCGACAGACATGGCGGCGTGGTGGAGTGGGTATCGGTTAACCAGCCCCCGACACCAGAGAGGACCGCCGGTGAGCTCAGCGCTGGGTCTGCCAGAGAAAGTGCGTGCCTGCCTGTTCGACCTCGACGGCGTGCTCACCGACACCGCCAGTGTGCACACCAAAGCCTGGAAGGCCATGTTCGACGCCTACCTGTCGGACCGGGCCAAACGCACCGGCGATGCGTTCGTTCCCTTCGACGAGGCCGCCGACTACCGCAAATACGTCGACGGCAAGAAGCGCGAGGACGGCGTCCGCTCGTTCTTGGAGAGCCGCGACATCCACCTGCCCGACGGCAGCCCCGACGACGCGGGAGACGCCGAGACGATCTACGGCCTGGGCAACCGCAAGAACGACATGTTCCAGAAGGTCCTGAAGGAGGACGGCGTCAAGGTCTTCGACGGATCGCGCCGCTACCTCGAGGCGGTGTCGGCCGCGGGACTGGGCATCGCCGTGGTGTCGTCGAGCGCCAACACCCGCGACGTCCTCGAGATCACCGGCCTGGACCGGTTCGTGCAGAAACGGGTGGACGGCATCACCCTGCGTGACGAACACATCGCCGGCAAGCCCGCCCCCGACTCCTACCTGCGCGGGGCCGAGCTGCTCGACGTCCCCGCCGACGGCGCGGCCGTGTTCGAGGACGCCTTGTCGGGGGTGGCCGCCGGCCGGGCCGGTAACTTCGGATTCGTGGTAGGTGTCGACCGGGTGGGCCAAGCCGAGGACTTACGCCGCAACGGCGCCGACGTGGTGGTCACCGACCTCGCCGAGCTGCTGCACTCATGATCACCGACGAAGCGTTTCCCGTTGATCCCTGGCACGTGCGCGAGACCCAGCTCGACCTCAACCTGCTGGCCCAGTCCGAATCCCTGTTCACCCTGTCCAACGGGCACATCGGGCTGCGCGGCAACCTCGACGAGGGCGAGCCGTACGGCCTGCCGGGCACCTACCTGAACTCCTTCTACGAGATCCGCCCGCTGCCCTATGCCGAGGCCGGTTACGGCTACCCCGAAGCGGGCCAGACGCTCGTCGACGTCACCAACGGCAAGATCATCCGGCTGCTGGTCGAGGACGAGCCGTTCGACGTCCGCTACGGCGAATTGATCTCCCACGAGCGGGATCTGGACCTGCGCGCCGGGACGCTGACCCGCACCGCGCACTGGCGCTCGCCCGCGGGCAAGGAGGTCAGGGTGACCTCCACCCGGCTGGTGTCGCTGGCGCAGCGCGGCGTCGCCGCCATCGAGTACTGCGTCGAGGCGGTCGGCGAGTTCGCTCGGGTGACGGTGCAGTCCGAGCTGGTCACCAACGAGGACCAGCCGCAGACCTCCGGCGATCCCCGGGTGTCGGCCATCCTGGAGAACCCACTCGAAGAGGTGGACCACGAAAACACCGACACCGGAGCGGTTCTCATGCATCGCACGCGCAGCAGCGCGCTGATGATGGCCGCCGGCATGGATCACGAGGTCGACGTCGAAGGGCGCGTCGAGGTCGGCACCGACTCGCGCGCTGATCTGGCTCGCACCACCGTGATCTGCGGGCTGCGTGCGGGGCAGCGGCTGCGCATCGTCAAGTATCTGGCGTACGGCTGGTCGAGCATGCGCTCGCGCCCGGCGCTGCGCGATCAGGTCGCCGCCGCCCTGCACAGCGCCCGCTACAGCGGCTGGCAGGGGCTGCTGGATTCGCAACGCACGTACCTGGACAACTTCTGGGACTGCGCCGACGTCGAGGTCGAGGGCGACTCCGAATCCCAGCAGGCCGTGCGATTCGGCCTCTTTCACCTGCTGCAGGCCAGCGCCCGCGCCGAACGCCGCGCGATCGCCGCCAAGGGGCTCACCGGAACCGGGTACGACGGCCACGCCTTCTGGGACACCGAGGGTTACGTGCTGCCGGTGCTCACCTACACCGCGCCGCACACGGTGGCCGACGCGCTGCGCTGGCGCGCCTCCACCCTGGACCTGGCCAAGGAGCGGGCGGCCGAGCTGGGCCTGGAGGGCGCCGCCTTCCCGTGGCGGACCATCCGCGGGCAGGAGTGCTCGGCGTACTGGCCGGCCGGCACCGCGGCCTGGCACATCAACGCCGACATCGCGATGGCCTTCGAGCGCTACCGGATCGTCACCGGCGACAACGACCTGGAAGCCGATTGCGGCCTGCGGGTGCTGGTCGAGACCGCCCGGCTCTGGATGTCCCTCGGGCATCACGACCGGCACGGCGTCTGGCACCTCGACGGCGTCACCGGCCCCGACGAGTACACGGCGATCGTGCGCGACAACGTCTTCACCAACCTGATGGCCGCGCACAATCTGCACGTCGCCGCCGACGCGTGCAACCGCCACCCCGAGGTGGCCAAGGCGCTCGGGGTCACCACCGAGGAGGCGGCGGCCTGGCGCGATGCCGCCGACGCGGCCAACATCCCGTACGACTCCGGCCTGGAGGTCCATCAACAGTGCGAGGGGTTCACCACCTACGCCGAATGGGACTTCGAACGCAACACCACCTACCCGCTGCTGTTGCACGAGGCCTACGTGCGGCTGTACCCCGCCCAGGTGATCAAGCAGGCCGACCTGGTGCTGGCGATGCATTGGCAAAGCCACGCATTCACGCCCGAGCAGAAGGCCCGCAACGTCGACTACTACGAGCCGCGCATGGTGCGCGACTCGTCGCTGTCGGCCTGCACCCAGGCGGTGATGTGCGCCGAGGTCGGTCATCTGGAGCTGGCGCACGACTACGCGTATGAGGCCGCCCTGATCGATCTGCGCGACCTGCACCACAACACCCGCGACGGCCTGCACATGGCCTCGCTCGCCGGCGCCTGGACCGCGCTGGTGTCCGGGTTCGGCGGCCTGCGCGATGACGAGGGCATCCTGTCACTGGATCCCCAACTGCCCGATGGCATTTCGCGGCTACGGTTCCGGCTGCGGTGGCGCGACTTCCGGGTCACCGTCGACGTCAACCACGCCGACGTCACCTACACGCTGCGCGACGGCCCCGGCGGCGAACTGACCATTCGGCACTCCGGCGAGGAGCTCGAGCTGAGCACCGAATCCGCGACCACGGTCGCGGTGCGTCCCCGCAAGCCGCTGCTGGCGCCGCCGCAGCAGCCGCCCGGCCGCGAGCCCATGCACCGGCGGGCGCTGTCGCGGGCCACCCTGCTCGGAGATCACTGAGGGTCGGCGGGCCCGAGAATCCGCTGCACCTCGGCGCCGGCCGCGTCGCGTATCTCGTCGTCCGTCAGGTCTTCGATCCCGGTGGCAGAGCGCAGGATTGGCGCAAACAGCCGCCAACCGAATTGCAGGGCAAGGGCGTTGGCGACCGCGAGGCGGGCCTTGACCTCGTCGTCGTAGTGCGGCCGCACCCCGTCCAGCAGCGTCGCGATGTTGGGAAAGCGCTTCTGCAGTTGGCCGGCCGGATAGCCGTCGAGGACGGTGCGGGCCATCACCCGCATCTGCCGGTCCAGGGAACTCTGCAGCACGTCCGCCGGCGCGTCGGTGCGCAGCAGGGCGCTCAGGTTGGCGCCCAGGTGATCGAGCACCGCGCCCACCAGTTGCTCCTTGGTGCCGAAGTGGCGGAACACCAGTCCATGGTTGACGTGGGATCGCGCGGCGATGTCGCGGATGGACGTCGCGGCCGGGCCGCGCTCGGCGAACAGGTCGGTGGCGGCCTCCAGGATCGCCGCGGCCACTTCCGCGCGCCCGGTGGGCATTTTCCCGCGGGCCGTTGCGGAAGTTGTAGTCATATGACTACACTACCAAATGTAGTCGGTTGACTACACCAGTTTTGAGCCAAGGAAAACGACAATGACAGGTCAGATAACCGTCACCAAGCTGGGCAGCCGGATCGGCGCCCGGGTGGACGGGGTTCGCCTCGGCGGCGACCTCGACGAGGACACGGTCGAGAAGATCCGCGGGGCGCTGTTAACCCACAAGGTGATCTTCTTCCGTCACCAGCACCACCTCGACGACCAGCAGCAGCTCGCGTTCGCCGAGCTGCTGGGCACGCCCATCGGCCACCCGGCCGCCGGCGCCCTGGCCGCCGGGCACCTCCCGGTGATCACGCCGATCGACTCCGAATACGGCAAGGCGAACCGCTGGCACACCGACGTCACGTTCGCCGCCAACTATCCCGCGGCGTCGATCCTGCGCGCGGTCAAGCTGCCGACCTATGGCGGCTCGACACTATGGGCGTCGACCGTGGCGGCCTATGAGCACCTGCCCGAGCCGCTCAAATGCCTGGCGGAAAATCTCTGGGCCCTGCACACCAACCGCTACGACTACGTGGCAGGCGAAGCGGCGGGGGCGATGAGCGACACCCAGCGGTCGTTTCGCCAGGCGTTCGAAAAGCCGGACTTTCGCACCGAGCACCCCGTGGTGCGGGTGCACCCGGAGACCGGCGAGCGCACCCTGCTGGCCGGTGATTTCGTGCGCGGCTTCGTCGGCCTGGACAGTCACGAGTCCGGCGCCCTGCTGGAACTGCTGCAGCGACGAATCACCCTGCCGGAGAACACCATTCGCTGGAACTGGACGAACGGTGACGTCGCGATGTGGGACAACCGCGCGACCCAGCACCGGGCGATCGACGACTACGACGACCAACCCCGGCTGATGCATCGCATCACCTTGATGGGCGATGTGCCGGTCAGCGTGCGGGGCGAGCGCAGCCGGGTGGTCAGCGGCGCCCCGTTGCAGGCGATCGCGTGCTAGCCCGCTAGCTGGCGGAGCTGACCGGGTTGATCGGCAGCCAGCGCAGCGCGCCGGGCGCCTCGGCCGGGACCACCGGTGCCTTGGGCGCGATCGGCTCCATCCGGCGATACGGCTCGCCCTGCCTCGGGCGCTGGTCGTCCTCGCCGTTGTTCGGCCACAACGACGCGGCCCGCTCGGCCTGGGCGGTGATTGACAACGAGGGGTTGACGCCCAGGTTGGCCGAGATGGCCGCGCCGTCCACCACGAACAGCGTCGGGTAGCCGTAGACACGGTGGTACGGGTCGATCACCCCGTGGTCGGCGTTGTCGCCGATCACCGCGCCGCCGAGGAAGTGCGCGGTCAGCGGGATGTTGAACAGCTCTCCCCAGGTGCCACCGGCGACGGCGTCGATCTTGTCGGCGATGCGCCGGGTGACCTGGTTCCCGACCGGGATCCAGCTGGGGTTCGGTTCGCCGTGGCCCTGCTTGCTGGTGTACCAGCGAATGCCCAGCTTGCCGCGCTTGGTGTAGGTGGTGATCGAGTTGTCCAGATGCTGCATGACCAGGGCGATCAACGTGCGTTCACTCCACTGATGGACGTTGAGCAACCGCATCAGGCGACGCGGATCGTCGCGAGCCTGGTCCAGCAGCTGCTTCCAGCGCGGCACGAACGTCTCATTGGGCCCCTCGGGCCCAGGACCGTCGGTCATCAGCGTCTGCAACAGCCCCATCGCGTTGGAGCCCTTGCCGTAGCGGACCGGTTCGATGTGGGTGTCGGGCGTCGGGTGGATTGACGACGTGATCGCCACCCCGTGCGTCAGGTCGAGGTTCGGGTCGACCTCGAGCTTCCCGGCGCCGACGATGGACTCGGAATTGGTGCGGGTGAGTATGCCCAGCCGATTCGACAGCCGGGGCAGCAGACCCTGATCGCGCATGTTGAACAGCAGATGCTGAGTGCCCCAGGTTCCGGCGGCCAGGACCAGGTGCTTGGCGGTGAAGGTGCGCCGGTCGCGACGCAGCCAGCTTCCGGTGCGCACCGTGCGGACCTGCCACAGGCCGTCGGGACGCTGCTCGAAGCGCTTCACCGTGGTCATCGGAATCACCTGTGCGCCAGCAGATTCCGCGAGGGCGAGGTAGTTCTTCAGCAGGGTGTTCTTGGCTCCGTACCGGCAGCCGGTCATGCAGCAACCACACTCCAGGCATCCGGTGCGCTCCGGCCCCGCGCCACCGAAGTACGGGTCCGGCACCGTCTTGCCCGGGGTCTTGGTGCCGTCGGGACCGAAGAACACCCCAACCGGCGTCGGCACGAACGTGTCGCCGCAGCCCATCTCTTCGGCGACCTGTTTGACCACCCGGTCGGCGTCGGTGAAGGTCGGGTTCTCCACCACGCCCAGCATCCGTCGCGCCTGGTCGTAGTGCGGCATCAGCTCGTCGCGCCAGTCGGTGATGTTCTTCCACTGCGGGTCGTTGAAGAAGGGGTCGGGCGGCACGTACAGCGTGTTGGCGTAGTTCAGCGAGCCCCCGCCCACCCCGGCGCCGGCCAGGATCAACACGTTCTTGAGCGGGTGGATGCGCTGAATCCCGTAGCACCCCAGCCGTGGCGCCCACAAAAACTTACGCAGATCCCAGGACGTCTCGGCGAAATCCTCGTCGGAGTACCGCCGCCCGGCCTCCAATACGCCGACGCGGTAGCCCTTTTCGGTCAGCCGCAGCGCGCTGACGCTTCCCCCGAAACCCGAACCGATGATCAGTACGTCGTAATCCGGCTTCATCGCACCAGTATGGCCTTACCGGCGGGTAACAAGCCAGCGGCCTCGGGTCCATCGCGAGCGTCACGCTGGCGTGGCGCTCGGCGCTGATAGTCACGCTGGCGTGACGTTCGGCCGCGGCCGGTGGCGGCCTCAGCTGCCGACGGTCAGCCCGACCTTCTGGAATTCCTTGAGATCGCAATAGCCGGCCTTGGCCATCGACCGACGCAGCCCGCCGACCAGGTTGAGGCTGCCGAAGGGGTCGTCGGACGGGCCGTTGAGCACTTGGTGCAGCGGCGGGCGCTCGCCGACGGCGATCTGCAGCAGCGCTCCGCGCGGCAGCGACGGGTGCGCCGCGGCGGCCGGCCAGAACCATCCCTCGCCCAGCGCCTCGGCGGACTCGGCGAGCGGCGTGCCCAGCACCACCGCGTCGGCGCCGCAGGCGATCGCCTTCGCCAGCTCGCCGGAGGTGTGGATGTCACCGTCGGCCAGCACGTGCACGTAGCGGCCGCCGGTCTCGTCGAGGTACTCGCGCCGCGCGGCGGCCGCGTCGGCGATCGCGGTGGCCATCGGCACGCTGATGCCCAGCACCTCGTCGCTGGTGGTCACTCCCCTCGTCGCGCCGTAGCCGACGATGACGCCGGCGGCGCCGGTGCGCATCAGGTGCAGCGCGGTGCGGTGGTCCTGGACGCCGCCGGCGACCACCGGCACGTCCAGCTCGGAGATGAACGTCTTGAGGTTCAGCGGTTCCCCGTCGCTGGCGACCCGCTCGGCCGAGACGATGGTGCCCTGGATGACCAGCAGGTCGATGCCGGCCTGCACCAGCACCGGCGTCAGCGCCTGGGCGTTCTGCGGGCTGACCCGCACCGCGGTGGTGACCCCCGCCTCCCGGATCCGGGCGACCGCGGCGCCCAGCAGGTCCGGGTTGAGCGGGGCCGCGTGGAACTCCTGCAGCAGCCGGATCGCCGCGGACGGTTCGGGCTCCTTGCTGGCGGCCTCGACCAGCTGCGCGATCTTGGACTCGACGTCGGCGTGCCGCCCGATCAGCCCCTCGCCGTTGAGCACGCCCAGGCCGCCGAGCTTGCCGAGCTCGATCGCGAACTCCGGTGACACCAGCGCATCGGTCGGATGCGCCAGCACCGGGATCTCGAACCGGTAGGCGTCCAGCTGCCAGGCGGTCGACACGTCCTGCGACGAGCGGGTGCGCCGGGACGCCACGATGCTGACTTCGCTCAGTTCATAACTGCGACGGGCGACGCGGCCCATCCCGATCTCGACCATCTCCGGCCTCAGCGTGCGTAGTAGTTGGGGGCTTCGACCGTCATCGCGACGTCGTGCGGGTGGCTTTCGCGCAAGCCGGCCGCGGTGATCCGGACGAACTGCGCCTGTTGCAGCGCCTCGATGCTCGGCGAACCGGTGTAGCCCATCGCCGCGCGCAGGCCGCCGGTCAGCTGATGGATCACCGAGGACAGCGGGCCGCGGAACGGCACCCGGCCTTCGATGCCCTCCGGCACCAGCTTGTCTTCCGACAGCGCGTCGTCGGCGAAGTAGCGGTCCTTGGAGTACGACTTTCCGCCGCCCGACCCCCGGCCGGCCATGGCCCCCAGCGATCCCATCCCGCGGTAGCTCTTGAACTGCTTGCCGTTGACGAAGATCAGCTCGCCCGGCGCTTCGGCGGTGCCCGCCAGCAGCGAGCCCAGCATGGCCGTCGACGCGCCGGCGGCCAGCGCCTTGGCGATGTCACCGGAGTACTGCAGCCCGCCGTCGGCGATCACCGGCACGCCCGCCGGGCCGCAGGCCGCGACGGCCTCCAGAATCGCCGTGATCTGTGGTGCGCCGACGCCGGCCACCACCCGGGTGGTGCAGATCGAGCCGGGCCCGACGCCCACCTTGACCGCGTCGGCGCCGGCGGCGACCAGGGCCGCGGCCGCCGAGCGGGTGGCGACGTTGCCGCCGATCACCTCGACCTTCTCGCCCACCTCGGCCTTGAGCTTGCCGACCATGTCGAGCACCAGCCGGTTGTGCGCGTGCGCGGTGTCCACGATCAGCACGTCGACCCCGGCGTCGACCAGCATCATGGCGCGCACCCAGGCGTCACCGCCGACGCCGACGGCGGCGCCGACCAGCAGCCTGCCGTCGCTGTCCTTGGTGGCCAGCGGGTGTTGTTCGGTCTTGACGAAGTCCTTGACGGTGATCAGACCGGTCAGCCGGCCGTGGCCGTCGACGATGGGCAGCTTCTCGATCTTGTGGCGCCGCAACAGGCCCAGCGCCGCGTCGGCGGACACGCCCTCCTGCGCGGTGATCAGCGGGGCCTTGGTCATCACCTCGGCGACCTTCTTGGTCTGGTCGACCTCGAACCGCATATCCCGGTTGGTGATGATGCCGACCAGCGCGCCCGATTCGTCGACCACCGGCAGGCCGGAGATCCGGAACCGCGCGCACATCGCGTCGACCTGGGCCAGGGTGTTGTCCGGGCGGCAGGTGACCGGGTCGGTGACCATGCCGGCCTCCGAGCGCTTGACCATCTCGACCTGGCCGGCCTGTTCGGCGACCGGCAGGTTGCGGTGCAGCACGCCCATGCCGCCGGCCCGGGCCATCGCGATGGCCATCCTCGACTCGGTGACCGTGTCCATCGCCGAACTCACCAGCGGCACTTTGAGCCTGATCTTCTTGGTGAGCTGGCTGGAGGTGTCCGCGGTTGCCGGGACGACGTCGGAGGCCGCGGGCAGCAGCAGCACATCGTCGAACGTCAGCCCGAGCATGGCGATCTTGTGCGGGTTGTCGCCCCCGGTGGGTATCGGGTCGTCGACTAGGCCACCCACCCGCACATACGCACTGCCGACGAGGTCAGAGCTGTCTTCCAGGTGGGACGTGCCACGGGTCATCTCCTGCGCCCTCCATACGATGCGGCGTGAGAAACCCATCCTATCGGCTCGCCTCCCGCTCTCGTTCGCTTGCTCGGCGCGCCGCGCGGACCAAACGGCGCGGCAGGGCGGCCGGGCTCCCTGCTGGCGTTATCCGGGGCGGGCTGCGTAGGCTAGAGGACGTGCGCGACCACCTCCCACCGGGTTTGCCGCCCGACCCATTCGCCGACGACCCCTGTGATCCGTCGGCGGCGCTGGAAGCCGTCGAGCCGGGCCAGCCCCTGGATCAGCAAGAGCGGATGGCCGTCGAGGCCGACCTTGCCGATCTGGCCGTGTACGAAGCGCTGCTGGCGCACAAGGGTATTCGCGGACTCGTGGTGTGCTGCGACGAATGTCAGCAAGATCACTACCACGACTGGGACATGCTGCGCGCCAACCTGCTGCAGCTCTTGATCGACGGCACAGTGCGCCCGCACGAGCCCGCCTATGACCCCGAGCCGGATGCCTACGTCACGTGGGATTACTGCCGGGGCTACGCCGACGCATCGCTCAACGAAGCGACGTCGGACGCCGACGGTTTCCACCGCCGGCACTGACTCACTGATTCGGGGTCAACGGCGCCACCGGTGGTGGCGTCTGGCCGTGATGGTGATGCTTTCCCACTGATGGACTCGGCGAGGCGATCGGAGGGCTCAGCGGCGCCGGTGTCGCGTCCTTCGACGGGGCGACCGAGGCGGCGGGCGGCGCGGCCGGAATCGCGGTGTCCGGCCCGGGTGGCGCCGCCGGCGGCGAAGCGACCGGCAACGTGGCGTTCGGGTCGCGCGCATCGACCTTGGTGTTCAACAGCTTCAGCTGATTCATCAGGTCTTGTTTGCTGGCCGGATCGTCGATCGACTGCACCAGGCTGCTCACCTCGGTCAGCTGATTCCTGGCCTGGTCCCACTGACCGCGGTCGATCGATTCCTGGACCTTGGCCAGGTCGGCCTTGGCGGCCAGCATCTCCTGGCTCCCATGCACCTGGGGCTGGTCGAAGAACATCGCGTGCAGGCCGTACAGGGTGCCGCCGGGACGGGCCTCGACCACCATCGCGCCAAATCCACTGAGCAGCACCAGCGCCGCGGCGACCGAGCCGACGACGGCCAGGCCACGATGGCTGCCGCGCCGGCGCTCGGCCAATCCGGTGCGCAACGCGTTGACGGCCTCTTCGGGCGTCACCAACGCGCTGGCCGGCGGCCACCTCAGGTTGTCGCGCCAGTCCTCCAGCAAGTTGGTCAGCACGTCGGCGTCGGGATCCTCGACGTCCACCGGCCGGCGCTGGGCGAGCGCATCGAGCAGTAGGTCGGTGCGGGCGAATTCATCCAGGGATTCAGGCACAGTCACCTGCCGCAATCATTTCGGATTTCAGCCGCGACAGCGCGCGGTGCTGGGCGACTCGGACCGCCCCGGTGGTACTGCCGACCGCCGCCGCGGTCTCCTCGGCGGACAGGCCGACGACGACGCGCAGGATCAGGATCTCGCGCTGCTTGGCGGGCAGGATTTCGAGCAGTTCGCTCATCCGGCTCACCGAATCGGCTTCAATCGCAAGCTGTTCGGGTCCCGCGTCGTTCGACCAACGGTCGGGAATCGTTTCGGTGGGATAGGCGAGGTCGCGTCCGGCAGCCCGGTGGGCGTCGGCGACCTTGTGGGCCGCGATGCCGTACAGGAAGGCCAGAAAGGGACGCCCGCGATCCCGGTAGCGCGGCAGTGCCGTGATAGTCGCCAAGCACACCTCCTGTGCCACGTCATCCGCTGACAGGCCACCCCGATCGACGGTGCCGACACGCGCTCGGCAATATCGCACGACGATCGGACGGATGGTCTCCAGCACCTCCCTCAATGCGTTGTGGTCTCCGGTGACGGCCTGGGCGACCACAGCGTCGAGACGTTCCCCTGCTGGAATTGTCATCGACGGTGATATCTCCAACGTTACGAAGCGGACACATCGCGGGCCAACCGGGCTAACTAACGAAATGACAATAACGGGCGGAGGGCCGTTTCAAGCGGAACGCCACGTCCCACCGGCGCGCCGCACCTGGCCTGCGCAGACATCTCGGATTTCGAGCAGCTGATGTGCTGGAAACGTGACACTTTCGATATCGAGCAGCAAGCAGGCGAGAGCCCAACGAAGTGGTAGCAGCCCCAATTCGCCGGTGTACGCCAGCGCGGCGTCGGCGACCGCGCGGGCGCGCTCGAGGTTGCCCGCGCAGCACAGCGCGGCGGCGAGCACCACTTCGCTTTTGACCCGGTGTCGCGGCGACGCGACGGTCATGGCCGCCGCCAGCTCGACGCCCTCGCCGGCGTGCCGGACGGCGGCGTCGCCGTCGCCGCGGGCCATCGCGAGTTCGGCGGCCACCCACCGCCGGCGCACCGGCAGCCGGTCGGGCACCGCGGATTTCGGCGATGCCAGCAGTGTGTCGGCGCGCTCCAGCAGCGCCGCCGCGGCCGCGAAACGCCCGACGCCCAACGCGTCGGCGGCCAGCCCGATGAGGGCGTCGGTGGTCGCCTCGGGGTCGCCGCCGGCCAGCGCCAGGGCGCGCCCGTCCCAGCCGCGGGCCACGCTGTGCCAACCGAGTTGGCGCAGGAACGACCCGTGGGTGCTCATGGCCAACGACACGAGCCGCCCGGCCGGCGCGCTGCGCCGCAGCACCGCGAGGTCGCGGAAGGCGGCGCCGTAGCGGCCCTGGCCCCCGGCCGCGACCGCGCGCAGCCACAGCTGGGTCGGCGTCGTCGCCGACGGCAGCGGCCAGCTGCCGGGCCGATTCCCGAAGGCGGCCTCGGCCAACTGCCGTCCAATCAAGGAAGTGTGACGAGTTTCAATCACAATGATGTAGTAAACAGTTTGTGGTCTTCATGTTACCGAACCGTTAATCACTATAGCCCATGGATAAATTCGCCTTATCCCCTTCCCACGCCCTGAGCTGGGAAATCTCGTTTTGAACAACTGCCTGGTAGCACGGCATGGGTTTCGCCATTTCATTCGAGGTGAACGTAAAGTTAATTCTGCTCCAACGACCACATACTTTGCCGGGCTAAGTGGCTATTGACGGAAATTCACCGTCCCCCCTAACGTCTACGCACGACGGGTAGTCATCGGTGACCCCACTCCACTTAATTTAAGTTGCATCCAACCGCTTTCACGAACCTGACCTCGAGCGAGCGGTGCAGAGAGGGAACGAACCAATGCCACAGCCGGAACAGCTACCCGGACCCAACGCCGACATCTGGAATTGGCAACTGCAGGGTTTGTGCCGCGGCGTTGACTCATCGGTGTTCTTCCACCCCGACGGTGAGCGCGGCCGGGCCCGCATGCAACGCGAGCAGCGCGCGAAGGAAATGTGCCGGCAGTGCCCGGTGATCCAGGAGTGCCGCTCGCACGCCCTCGAAGTCGGTGAGCCCTACGGGGTTTGGGGCGGTCTGTCGGAGTCCGAGCGCGACCTGCTGCTCAAGGGCGACATCGGTCGCGGCCGCACCATCCGCCGCTCGGCCTGAGAGGCCGATGCGACGCAATCATCGCCTTCGGCGTGCCCTCGATCCGCTGATCGGCGGCATCCGTCTCACCAAAGCTCAACAGCAGCGAGGCGAACGCATGATCGAGGCGGACAAACGTCTCGCCTAGCTGTTCCGAAGGTATGCGACCTTCGTTCGCCAAGAGTACGAGGCGGCGACGGCGTACCCGATCACCTCGCATCGCACGAGAACCCATTGCAGCCAGGCTATTCCGATGATGAAAGCCACACAGCACACGGCGCTGATGCCGAGTGCGACAAGGTAGGCGGTAGCGGCCCGCTTCGAGCGGGCATCCTGTCTCAGGATCAGCAGCATCCGGCCGGTGTAGACGATGATGTACGCGACGGCCGCGATCATCACTAACCAATAAGCGCGAAGCCACGGCGTGTGGTTCGTCGCCACGACGTCTGAGGCATCGCTATCCCCGATGTCGCCCGCCAAGAAGACCGCGATCATCACCCCGTAGATGAGGGTCGACGGCAGTTCCAGCCGGTTTCTAATAAACCACCGGAATTGGCGCGGAGTCATGTCACAGTGATCGGCCACCAGGTACATGATCGAGAACAGGCCGAACATGTAGAGGATATGGGCGATCAGGTCTTCGAGGTTCCACACGTCGGTCAGCGCGTGCAGCCGCGGGCTCAGCCAATCGGATAGGGGTCCGGTCATCAGGATCAGCTCGGCGCACATGAACGCCACTCCGATGGCTGCTGCCCGCTCAAACGGGATGCGCCACGTCTGGCGGATGCTCCACAGGGCCGCCAGTGCAATTACCAGCGTGGCCGTGGCGATGACGTTCACAGCGGTCTGTCGGGCCGAGGCCGAAGGTCCCGGAGCCGGTACGGTCTTTCCTCGTCCTCTTCGGCCAGCAGCTTGTCCAACGGGACGCCGAGTGCCTCAGCGACAGTTATTAGTTCGCTGTAGGTGAAGTCCACCTTGCCGTCGAGCTTATTAGAGAGGCTCGGCCGGCTGATACCTGTCTCCTTAGACAGGCGGGTACGTGACCGCTTCTGGTCGCCCATGATCATCCGTAAACGGCTGGCCAGCGCCGCGGCCGAGACGGGGAAATGCGTGCCCATGCCGGGCACGGTAGCAGTGTGAGCTGGCAAAATGCGAGTAAATCTTGGCAGTTTGGCGATTCTGCTGACAAACGGGAGGATTTCGTGCCACAGTCTCGGCTGTGAGGCGGAGCAGCACATTCGTACAGCACAGCGATCCGACGGGACGCCAAGGAGAATCGCCTTGACATCTAACGAGGCGCCCTGGCGTGTGCACCCGCAGAAGATTGATGGCACATGAAAAGGGGCGAAGATGCGCGGCCTGTCACCGGGCGCTTCCCAGCGACGACAATGATTTTCCCGAAGCTGGAAGGCTGATGGTCGCATACCGCCATCCACGCCAAAAGTCTTGAATCGCAACCAGTTCCGTATAAGTGCGGCTTCTGTGATGTCAATTGCAGCTGCCCCTATGCTCAGACAAGAGATGAGATGACCAGGTTCTATGTTCGATTCTCGGCCGGCCTGCTCACCACGTTGTTGTCGGTGATGAACGCGCCCGGCGCCCGCGCGGACGATGGAAGCTATTTGACGCTGGTCCGCCAGAGTCCAGCCGTCGCTGGATTTAACGACTTCGCACTGCTATTCGGGGGACACAAGGCTTGCACCCTGCCACCGGATCAGGTGGCGGCGGTGGCGCCAGGCATGCCAGCGGTCAGCGCGGCGGTCTACGAAGCCGCGCACCGCGAGATCTGCCCATAGGAGGCCGACCTGTTTACGTTCGTTTTGACCCCCGCGTTCGTCGGCACTAGCGCACTGATCGGGGTCGTGACACTGGTCCTGCTGGTCGCCCTGCTGCTGAACGAGCAGGTGGGCGACGACGACAAGGACATTGACATAGAAGACACCTGGTGGTGATGGGGAGACACGACATGGTGAAGCGAATTGCTATCGTCCACAACGCTGTTAGGGAGACCGCGGTTGGGGCTGTGGCTGCTACTGCTACCACTAGGGGCGGATCATCGACATCATCGAGAGGGTAGAGCGCCAGCTAAAGGAGCTGTCCACGTACGACGCTTCACCCCTCCGGAGCAGCGTGCCCGAGTTGATCGCAGCGCTTCGGCAAGCCCGCGCGGAGATCGTCCGACTGCGGTACATCGGCACGGAGACCGCCCTGAAGCTTGGCGTTGTCAACCGCGAGCTAACGCTCGCACGGTCGGAATGTGAGCGATTGAGAAGGCGACATGACGTGCCGCCGCGGGGTAGAGATTGACCGACAGACGGAGTTCACTACGCAACCTTTGGACCGAAATCCGACGTGTCCGAATGGCACACCTTGGCCACAGCCTAGAGCTTCGCGCGCTTTGCAGCCCCAAAACGCCTGCGGACACTTGGGTTTCGGATTCGGCGTGCACCAATGCATCGGCCAGCACGTGGCCCGCACCCAGATCCAGATCGCGCAGGCGCCCTGGCCCGGGGCTGACGCTGCCGATTCCCGCCGAGCACTCACGTTGCGGAACGAGCAGGACATCTACGGCATCGAGGATTTGCTCGCCGCCGCAGGGGGCTTTCGGTTCTGCCTGCCGATTCGTTCGGGTTACTGTAGCTAGGTGTTCGCCGAACGGGGACACATAAACCGAGGGGCTCAGATGGCCGACAACGTGTCAGATCGCGCTATTAACAACGTCTTTGAGGCGGTGAACACGACGGCGACGCATCTCGGCCGCATCGTGGGCCTGATCGCCGGCGCGGCGGCGCGCGCCGCGCACGAGGTGGCCGACCTGGTCTGGGACTACCGCGACCTGGCGAGCGAGGTGCGCAAGTCCGCGAAGTAGGTCGCCGTTTCGGTGCGGGCCGATGTGGGTAGGCACCGCAGATGAACAAGGCCGCATCGTTTGCGGTCGCGGCGCTTACCGCGACCATCGCTCCGCTTGCCGCGTGTTCGAACCAGCAAGGCGCCCAGCCCAACACCTCGCCGCTGACCAGCTCGACGCCCGGTGCGGAGCGGCTCACCACCCAGCTGAAGACGGCCGACGGCAGTCCGGTCGCCAACGCCACGTTCGAATTTGCCAACGGCTACGCGACGGTGACGGTGGAGGCCGGCCCGAATCAGGTGCTGAGTCCCGGCTTCCACGGGTTGCAGATCCACGCGGTGGGCAAGTGCGAGCCCAATTCGTCTGCCCCGAGCGGGGGCTCGACCGGAGACTTCGATTCCGCCGGAAGCGTCTACCAGGCGCCCGATCACACGAGTTATCCCGCCAGCGGCGACCTGACCGCCTTGCAGGTGCGCTCGGACGGCTCGGCGAAACTGGTCACCACCAGTAACGCGTTCACCTCCGCCGACCTGAGGAACAGCTCGGGCACCGCGCTGATCATCCACCAGACCGCGGACAACCTGGGCAGCACCGCCCCGACGGCCGATTCCGGGAAGCGGTTGGCCTGCGGCGTGATCACGGCGTCCTCGTCGACGACGTCGGCGACCACCAGCGTCACGACGACCACTACGACCACCGTGGTGCCGCCGGCGTCGACAAGCACGAGCACCAGCACCGTGACGGTCACCAGCACCCCGACCACGACGTCCGCACCGACCACCACCGTGACGACTCCGCCCTACTATCCACCCGGGCGCTGACGCGCGAGCCACCATGAAGGGAACACCCCCGATCCGCAAGGGACCGGGGGTGTTTCGCGTCGCCTAGTCCGCTCAGCCTCGGTCCGCAACGATGGCGCTGACCTGAATCTCGACGCGCATCTTCGGACTCGCCAATGCCGCGACGCCGATGCACGTCCATAAGGGTGCGTGGTCGCCCATGCGCCGACGGAACTGTTCGACCATCGTGTCCAGGTGCTCTTGCCCGATCTGGCCATCGGCGTCGGGCACATGGTACGAGTGCACGTGCACCACGTCGCGCCAGGAGGCTCCGGCCGTCGACAGCGTCCGTTCGACGTTGTCGAAGGCCTGAATGATCTCGTCGCGCAGTGACTCGGGATAGCGCCAATACTCGTCCCAGCCTCCTTGACCGGCCGTCTCTACCCGGTTCCCGTACCGGGCAACCTGCGCATAGTGGAACTTCCGGAGCTGATGGTCGCCATAGCCGGGAGTGACGGAAAATATCGGCCTGCCCATGCGTGCCATCTTCGTCGCCGACCGCGTCGCGGGTACTCGCTTGGCAGGAAATCCGCGCCGGGCCCGGCCGGACGCCCCTAGTGTGCTGACATGCAGACACTGCTGTTCACGCTGGGGCTGGTGTTGTTCTTGCTCGGGCTGTTCTCCGGGTTCCCCCTTCCTGTGGTGAAGAACCCGCGCATGGCGCTGTCGAGCCACCTCGAGGCGGTCCTCAACGGCATGTTCCTGGTGTTACTCGGCCTGCTCTGGCCGCACATCCACCTGCCCCGCGCGTGGGCAGTCGCGGCGGTCGCTTTGATCGTCTACGCCGCGTACGCGAACTGGTTGGCGACGCTGCTCGCGGCGGTGTGGGGGGCCGGCCGCAAACTCGCGCCGATAGCGGCCGGCGACCACGCGGCCTCGGCGGGCAAGGAGCGGATCGTCAGTGTCCTGCTGGTGTCCCTCGCGCCGTGCATCGTGGTGGGCGTCGTCATCGTCATCGCCGGGCTTTGACGGCGCGCTACCGTGCGTGCACGTCCGGCGTGCGGACATGCTCGGGACGGAAACCGCGCCCGACCAGAATCGGCGGGATCGCTTGCAGCGGACCCAAACCCACGATCTTGGGAATGCGGATCGGGGAAAGGTCACCGCTCAGATTGGGCGCGATCGCGTTGTCTTGCATCAGCACCTGGAACGCCTGGACGATACGGGTGGGCAGTTCGCGCCGCCGCTGCACCTTGGCGAGATCCTTGTCGGTCAGCCGACCACCGCGCAGCGGGGCACACAAGACGTTGGCCGCGGCCACCGCATCGGCGACGGCGAGGTTGATCCCGACGCCACCGGCCGGCGACATGGCGTGCGCGGCATCGCCGATGCACAGCAACCCGGTACGCCACCACGTCTCGAGCCGGTCCACCCGGACGTCGAGCTCGCTGGTGTCGTCCCAGGAGTTCAGGTCGTTGACGTGCTCACGCAGCCGCGGTTGCGCGGTGACGATCCGCTCCTTGAACTCCTCCAGGGACCCGTCCCGGGGGTTCGATCCCTTCGGCATCAGATAGGCGATCTGCCAGTAATCGCCCCGGTAGATCATGGCCATCATCAGGCCCTTGCGCAGCACCGCGAACAATTCCTCGGGGTCGCCGGGGCGCCACTTCAGCCGGAACCACAGCACGTCCATCGGGGAGTGCGCCGCGGCGGTCTGCAGCCCGGCGGCCGCGCGCACCGCGGACTTGCGCCCGTCCGCGGCTATCACCAGCTCGGCGCGCACCTGAAGATCCGGCGTGCGCACCCCGGTCACCCGATCGCCATCGAATACCAGGTCGGTGACCTCGGCGTTGCGGATCAGGGTGAATTCGGGGTAGGCAGCAGCCTTTTCGGCGAGGAAGTCGAGAAAATCCCACTGCGGCATCATGGCGATATAGGGCTGTCTGAAACCGAGTCGCTTGAGCACCTTGAAGTTGCCGAAGGTGCGAATCGAGCCATCGGTGTCGAAGGCGACGCGGTCGATCTTGGTGTGCGGTAGTCGCAGGAACTCGTCGATGAAGCCCAGCTCGTCCATGATGCGCAGGGTGCTGGGGTGCACGGTGTCGCCGCGGAAGTCGCGCAGGAAGTCGTTGTGCTTCTCCAGGACGACGACCCGGATCCCGGCCCGCGCCAGCAGCAGGGCGTGAACCATGCCCGCGGGACCGCCGCCGGCGACGCACACCTGGGTTTCCATCACTTGCGTCATCGTGCTGACACTCCTCGTGGAGTACGGAATACGAGTGCAGACTACCCAATCGACACCGCCCGCGACGTGTCCGCCGACGCGTGGCCGATGCCGAAGACCTGTACCTCGGCGGACTTGCCCTTCAGGGCGTGAAATCCCCTGTCCGTCAATTCGATTGTTGGAGAACTTAGCGCGTCGACGGTCTGGCAGGTCAGCAGGATGGCGTCCCCGGTGGTCTTTGTGAGCTGTTCGACGCGGGCGGCGACGTTCACGGCGTCACCGATGAGCGTGAATTCGAGTTTGCCTGCGCCGCCGATGGTTCCGGCGATCACCTTGCCGGTGTTGATCCCAATGCCGATGCGAAGCTCACCGCCGAATCGCTCCGCGACCAGACGATGAATCAGCACCGCCGCGTCCATCGCGGCATCGGCATGATGGGCGAGGTCGTTGGGGGCGCCGAATACGGCCAACGCTCCGTCGCCGAGAAACTTGTTGACGTGCCCACCGCCGTCGACGACGGCAGGCACCACGATGTCGAACAGGGCGTTGAGTCGGGCGACGGTGTCCTCGGCGGTGTTGGCCTCGGCGAACGGAGTGAAATCGCGGATGTCGACGAACATCACCGTCACTTCGCGACGCTCTCCGCAGAACACGTCGTCGCCCTGCTGCAGCAGCCGCGCGGCCAGGGCGGGGTCGACGTAGGTGCCGAACGCACTCTGAAGCCGTTGCCGCTCAGCCAATCCCGCCTGCATGCGATTGAACGACGCGGCGAGTGCGCCGAGGTCGTCGTCCTGAACCACCGGCAGCCGCCGGCTGTAGTCGCCGGCCGCGACGCGTTCGGTGCCTTCGGCGAGGTCGCGGATCGGCCGCAGGGACGGCGCGAGCGCAGTACCAACGGTCATCGGCATCCCGAAGCCGATCACCAACGCACACCCGATGACTGCAAAGAGCACCGGCCGCTCACGCGCCCAACCGAATGCGGCCGCCAGCATCATGCCGTCGACAGCGAACAGGAACGAACTCGCCAGTAGGGCCGCGCTCGACCAGGCGGAGAAAGTCGGACGAGTGCGGGGCAGGTCATCACCAACCGCAGTGCCACCGGCAATTGCGATTCTGACCGGTCTAGCCGCTGCTTCCGCGGTGCCGTGCACTCCGCTCATCACCACGGCCGTTCCCATCAAGGCGCCCAGGACTCCGTACTGGACGCGTTGCGACCACGTCGCCCCCGCAACAGCGGCGGCAACGACGGATAACAGCCCGGTCCACACAGCGTTGAATGCCACCGCCCGAACGACGGTCCCCCGGGCCCACGCGTAGGTCGCGTCCAGTGCGCTCGCCGGATCGATATCGCGACCGGCCGCCGCCCAGCGCTCCACCAGGCGACTGCGGCCCATACCGGGAAGCACGGCCACGTACCACGACACGGGCGCGGCGACAAGGGCGAGGGCCGTCGCCTCGACGTACCGCCCGGATCCCCGCACGGCGACAATCAACAACAACCAGAAGAGGTAGGTCTGCAGCATGAAGGGGATCCCGAGGGCGTAGACAGCCCACGAGTACCTCGTTTTGTACCGATCCCACGCCCACTGCCAGATGCGGTCCATGCCGATAACGAAACACCCCCGGCGATGAACCGGGGGCGTTTCTTCGGGACTACCTAGTGGTGGTGGTGATGACCATGGCCGTGGTCGTCGGACTCCTCGGCCGGCTTGTCCACGACCACCGTTTCGGTGGTGAGGACCATCCGGGCGACCGACGCCGCGTTGACCACCGCCGAGCGGGTGACCTTGACCGGGTCGATGACGCCGTCGGCGATCAGGTCGCCGTAGGTCAGCTTGTCCGCGTTCAGCCCGTGGCCGTTGGGCAGATCGGTCACCTTGTGCACCGCGACCGCGCCGTCGAGCCCGGCGTTGGTGGCGATCCAGTACAGCGGCGCCGCCAGTGCCTCCGAGAAGACGTCGACACCCAGCGCCTGATCGCCGCTCAGGGACTCGCGGAGCGTTGTCAGCGCCGTGCGGGTCTGCAGCAGCGCCGAGCCGCCGCCCGCGACGATGCCTTCCTCGACAGCCGCCTTCGCCGCCGCGACGGCATCCTCGACGCTTTCCTTGCGCTCCTTGAGCGCGGTTTCGGTGGCCGCACCCACCTGGATCACGGCCACGCCGCCGGCCAGCTTGGCCAGCCGCTCCTGCAGCTTCTCGCGGTCCCAATCGGAGTCGCTCGCCTCGATCTCGGCGCGCAGTTGCTTGACCCGGTTGGCCACCGCGTCCTTGGCGCCACCACCGTCGACGATCACGGTGTCGTCCTTGCTGACCACCACGCGGCGGGCCGAACCCAACACGTCCGTGCCGACCTCTCGCAGCAGCAGGCCCGCGTCGGGGTTGATCACCTGGCCGCCCGTCACCACCGCCAGGTCCTCGAGGAACGCCTTGCGTCGGTCGCCGAAGAACGGCGCCTTGACCGCGACGGCCTTGAGCGTCTTGCGGATGGAGTTGACGACCAGGGTCGCCAGCGCCTCGCCCTCGATGTCCTCGGCGATGATCAGCAGCGGCTTGCCCGATTCGGCGACCTTCTCCAGCATGGGCAGCAGGTCGGGCAGCGAGCTGATCTTGTCCTGGTGCAACAGGATCACCGGCTCGTCCAGAACGGCCTGCTGGGCGTCGAAGTCGGTGACGAAATACGCCGACAGGAAGCCCTTGTCGAAACCGACACCCTCGGTGAATTCGAGCTCGGTGCTCAGCGTCGAGGATTCCTCGACGCTCACCACGCCGTCGGTGCCGACCTTGGTCATCGCCTCGCCGACCAGCTCACCCAGCAGCTGGTCGCGCGACGACACGGTCGCCACCTGCGCGATCGCGTCCTTGCCGGAGACCGGGGTGGCCGCCGCCAGCAGCGCCTCGGACACCGCGTCGGCGGCCTTGCCGATCCCGGCCCCCAGCTCGATGGGGTTGGCGCCGGCCGCGACCAGTCGCAGGCCGCCCTTGACCAGCGCCTGCGCCAGCACGGTCGCGGTCGTGGTGCCGTCACCGGCGACGTCGTTGGTCTTGGTCGCCACCGACTTCACCAGCTGGGCGCCCAGGTTCTCGAACGGGTCTTCCAGGTCGATCTCACGCGCGACG
This sequence comes from Mycobacterium sp. MUNTM1, assembly GCF_054660795.1. NCBI lineage: Bacteria > Bacillati > Actinomycetota > Actinomycetes > Mycobacteriales > Mycobacteriaceae > Mycobacterium > Mycobacterium sp. MUNTM1. Next base: position 57,921 of record NZ_BAAGDE010000022.1, on the reverse strand, counting down.
GTCACGCCGTCGTTGGTAACCGCCGGACCACCGAATGCCTTGGCCAGCACCACATGCCGGCCGCGCGGGCCGAGCGTCACCCGCACCGCGTCGGCGAGGGTGTTCACGCCCGCCTCGATGGCGCGGCGCGCTGTCTCGTCGTACTCAATGATCTTGCTCATCAGGCTCCTTGTTTGAATGGTGGTGACCCGCTTCGCCCGGCTTCGCCGCGCTTGCGATCGCCACTAGCCCCAAACGCATGCCGCCCCGGAAATCACCCGCGCGAAGCGCGGGGATCGCCGGGGCGGAACACGGTAATTACTTGGAGACGACAGCCAGCACGTCGCGTGCCGACAGGATCAGGTACTCCTCGCCGCCGTACTTGATCTCGGTACCGCCGTACTTGCTGTAGATGACGGTGTCGCCTTCCGAGACGTCCAGCGGGATGCGCTTCGCGCCGTCTTCGTCCCACCGGCCGGGGCCGACTGCGACGACGGTGCCTTCCTGCGGCTTCTCCTTGGCGGTGTCAGGAATGACCAGACCAGACGCGGTCGTGGTCTCGGCCTCGTTGGCCTGCACGAGAATCTTGTCCTCGAGTGGCTTGATCTTCACCTTCGCCACGATTGGAGCCCTCCAGTGTTTGGGTCGGGTCCGGGACGTCCCCGGACCGGAGTTGACGGCCGGTACGGGTTGACCCCGAACCGTCCGGGTTATCAGGTGTTCGGCATTCGTCCGTGCCCGAGCGCCGTCGTCGCGGGTGCCGACACAGGGCTTGGCCGATTGCCACCTAGCACTCTATACATGCGAGTGCTAGCACTCAAGGGCGCCCCGCTGCTTCTTGCCGGTTGGCGTGTCCGCGCTCAGCGAACGTCAGCTCACCTGGGCTTTTACCACGGGCAGGCCCGGGTCGCTGGGCGCGTCCAGCGGCGAGGGCGCCGCTCCGGCGGCCACCAGGTGCGCGGCGAAGGCCGCGATCATCGCGCCGTTGTCGGTGCACAGCCGCGGCCTGGGGATACGCAGCGTCAGCCCGGCCGCCGCGCAGCGCTGCTCCGCCAGCTCGCGCAAGCGAGAATTCGCGGCCACTCCCCCCGCGATCAGCAGGGTCTGCACGCCCAGCCCGGTGGCGGCGCGAACCGCCTTTGTGGTCAGCACGTCGGCGACGGCCTCCTGGAACCCGGCGGCGATGTCGGCGTTGACGGCGTCCGGGTGGCTTTCCAGATACCGCGCGACGGCCGTCTTGAGCCCGGAGAAGCTGAACGCGTACGGGTCGTCGCGCGGCCCGGTCATGCCGCGCGGGAAGGCGATGGCTTCGGGGTCTCCGGTGCGGGCCAGCTCGTCGAGCACCCTGCCGCCCGGATAGCCCAGACCCAGCAGCCGCGCCACCTTGTCGTAGGCCTCGCCGGCGGCGTCGTCGACGGTGCTGCCCAGCTCGGCGATCGGCTCGCCGAGCGAGCGCACGTGTAGCAGGTGGGTGTGGCCGCCGGAGACCAGCAGCGCCACACACTCGGGCAGCGGCCCGTGCTCGTAGACGTCGGCGGCCAGGTGTCCGCCCAGGTGGTTCACCGCGTAGAAGGGCACGTCCCAGGCCGCCGAATAGGCTTTGGCCGCAGCGATTCCCACCAGCAGGGCGCCGGCCAGCCCGGGCCCGATGGTGGCCGCGACGACGTCGGGCTTGTCCAGGCCGGCGGTCGACAGCGCGCGGCGCATGGCGGGGCCCAACGCTTCCAGGTGTGCGCGTGAGGCGATCTCGGGTACCACGCCGCCGAACCGCACGTGTTCGTCGACGCTGGACGCCACCTCGTCGGCCAGTAGCGTCACGGTGCCGTCGTCGTCCAGTCGGGCGATGCCGACTCCCGTTTCGTCGCAAGAGGTTTCGATCGCGAGGATGGTTTTCACCGGGCCACCCGCCGCATCGTGTACGCGTCGGCGCCGCTGACGCGGTAATAGCGGCGGCGCAGGCCGATCTGCTCGAACCCGACGCTGGTATACAGCCCGATGGCGGCCTCGTTGTCGGTGCGGACCTCCAGGTACACCGCGCCGCCGTCGGCGAAGGTCAGCAGCTCGTCGAGCAGCAGCCGGCCGATGCCCCGGCCCTGATATGTGGGATCCACGCCGATGGTGTGCACCTCGTATTCGTAGGGCGGGGTGCGGCCCAGCCGCGAGATACCGGCGTAGCCGACCAGCGTCTCGCCCACCCGTGCGCCCACGTAATGGTTGTGCGCACTGGCCAATTCGCGGTGGAACGCCGCCGCGGGCCAGGGGTCGTCACCGTCGAAGAGCTGCGCCTCCAGCTCGGCGCAGCGCTGCGCGTCGGCCCGGGTCAGGCCGCCTACCGTGACGGCCTCGCTGTGGGCGGTCATGGGCGTGCCGCCAACGGTTTGGCGTCGGGGCGACGCAAGTACAGGGCTACCAGCGGCTCGGGCTCGACGGACCAATCGGCCACCGCCGCAACCAGTCCGGCCGGTGTCGGGCAGCCGGGCTCGCGCACCGGCAGGCCGAACAGGGCGGCGTGTTCGGGTGAGCCCGCGACGGCCGCGGCGGTGTCCGGGTCGACGTCGGCAGGCGCGCTCACCGCGGGGCCGTGGGTGCGTACGCCGTCGCGGTAGCGGGCCCAGTAGACCTCGCGGCGGCGGGCGTCGGTGACCACCAACGTGTCCCCGGTGGTTCGCACGCCGATGGCGTCCAGGCTGCACACACCGTGCACCGGGATCCCCAGCGCATGCCCGTAGGCGGCGGCGGTGGCCATCCCGGCCCGCAGGCCGGTGAACGGGCCCGGGCCGCAGCCCACCACGACGGCGTCCAGGTCAGCCATCGTCAGTCCTGTATCTCCCAGTGCCGCAACGACATTCGGGGTGAGCCGTTCGGCGTGGGCGCGCGGGTCGACGGTGACCCGCGCGGCCAGCACGCTCAGGTCGTCGCGGCGAACGAGGCCGGCCGTGACGGCCGGGGTGGCGGTGTCCAGGGCAAGCACGACGCTCATGAACGGCCCCGGGTGTCGACGTTGTCGGCGTTGTCGGTGTTGTCGGCCCACTGCCAGGTCGCGATCCGGACGTCGGAGTTGGTGACCCGCTCCAGCCGGATGTCCAGATGACGCTCGGCGAGCCGCTCGACCAGGCCCTCGCCCCATTCCACCACGACCACAGCGTCGTCGAGATCGCTGTCCAAGTCCAGTGAATCGAGTTCACCGAGCAGGTCGGCGCCCTGGTTGTCGGTGTGGTCGAGCAGCCGGTACATGTCGACGTGAATCATGGTCGGGGCGCCGGCGCGCCGGGGCGGATGCACCCGCGCCAACACGTAGGACGGCGAGGTGACCGGCCCGTCGACATCCATTGCCTCGGCGATTCCCTTGGCCAGCACGGTCTTTCCCGCCCCGAGCGGTCCGGAGAGCACCACCACGTCGCCCGCCCGCAGGTGTCGGCCCAGCCGCGACCCCAGCGCCATGGTGTCCTCGACGCGCTCCAGCGTCGCGGTGCCGACATTGACCTCAGCCACGGCGCCGCAACCTTTCCCGGATCCGTCGTAGCCGCAGCGCCGCCCTACCGGGGGTGGCCCGCCTCACCAGCCGGACCAATCCGCCGTTGATGGCCTCGGGATTGTCCAGCAGCGCCAGGTGGCTGGCCCCGGCGACGATGACCAGTTCGGACTGCGGCAGGCTGGCGGCCATCTTTCGTGAATACTCGTCGGGGGTGAGCAGGTCGTGGTCGCCGCAGGCGATCAGGGTCGGGACGCGCAGCAGCGTCCACAGCCCCGCGGTTTCGTCATGCTTTTCCAGCGCGTCGAGGAAGCCCACCATGGTGGGGATCGGGGTGCTGTTCATCATCCGCTGGGAGAACGCGTCCAGGCTGCGGCTGACCTGCAGGTCGCTGTAGGAGGCGGCCCGCAGCACCGGACCGATCAACGAGCGGGACACGTTGCGCCCGCGGTGCATCAGCTTCGGCGCGGACCGGGCCGCGACCCGGACGGCTTCCAGCGCAGGGTTTTTCAGTATCTCGCCCAAAGGCGACCTCGAAACACCTTCGGCCGCGGAGGAAATCAGCGCCGCGGCCACGATGCGCCGCCCGTACTGCTCGGGGAACTGGCGGGCATGGGACAACACCGTCATGCCGCCCATCGAATGACCCACCAGCACGATCATCCCGCGCGGGGCCACCACGTTCAGCACGGTCTGCAGGTCCCGGCCGAGCTGGGTCAGCGTGTAGGTCTCGGGGGCGGCCTCGCCGGACCTGCCGTGCCCGCGCTGATCGTAGAAGACCATCCGCACGTCGGGGCCCAACTGATCGGGCAGCCGCGTGCGCTGAAAATGAAAGGCGCCCATCTGCAAGCAGAATCCGTGCACAAACACCAGGGTCAGCGGCGCGTCGGCCGGGCCGGCCTCACGGACCGCCAGCGGTATCCCGTCGGGCGTGGTCACCACCAGGCTGGCGTCGTCCTCGAGCCGGTTGAAATCCTCGTGGGCGTAAGGGTCTTCGACCGTGGCGCGCTGGGTCATCGACCGCCGGGCCGAGGCTCCGATGATAGTGGCCACGGCGGTCACCCCCGCGCCTCCCGCAAGCCAGGCCCTGCCCTTGCGGCGCCTGCGGGATTCCTCAGGACTCAACGGTTTGCGCCTCGCGGTAGGTCCTGGTGATCCGCCCGCGGGGGCTGGTCACCACTTCGTAGTGGATGGTGCCGAGCAGATCGGCCCAGTCCTGCGCGGTGGGCTCGCCATTGGTGCCCGGCCCGAACAGGATCGCCTCGTCGCCCTCGGCCACGTCGGTGCGCCCCGGGCCGAGGTCGACGACGAACTGGTCCATGCAGATCCGCCCGACGCCCGGTCGCCGGGTGCCGTTGATCGACACCTCCAGCCGACCGCCCAGCGACCGGAAGACACCGTCGGCGTAGCCGACCGGGATGAGTGCGAGGTTGGTGTCGCGCTGCGCGGTCCAGGTGTGGCCGTAGGACACGCTCTCGCCCGCACGAATCGACTTCACCAGCGCCACAGTGCATTTCACCGTCATCGCCGGGACCAGGCCCATGTCGCCGCGCTCGGGGACCGGGCTCAGCCCGTATATCGCGATGCCGGGGCGCACCATGTCGAAGGCCAGGTCGGGACGGGACATGGTGGCCGACGAGTTCGACAGGTGTGCCACGTCGAACCGCACACCCCGCTCGCGCGCCTGGGCCAGCATGTCGCTGAATCGTTGCGCCTGAACGTTATTCACCGGGTTGGCGGGTTGGTCGGCGTACACCATGTGCGACATCAGGCCCCGCAGCGCAATGGCCTCCTCCGCGACGGCCTTGCGCAGCGCGGTCAGCATCGCGGGGTATTGCCCCGGCGGCACCCCGTTGCGGTTCAGCCCGGTGTCGACCTTGACGGTCACCGGCGCGGTCCGGCCGGTGCGGCGGGCCGCGTCCAGCAGCTCGTCGAGCTGGCGCTCGGACGACACCGCGATCTGGAGGTCGGCCAGCAGCGCGGGCCCGAAGTCGAAGCCGGGCGGGTGCAGCCAGGCCAGCACCGGGGCGGTGATTCCGGCCGCGCGCAGCGCCAGACCCTCGGCGACGGTGGCGACGCCCAGCTCGGTGGCCCCCGCGGCCAGCGCGGCGCGCGCCGTCTGGGGGGCGCCATGGCCGTAGCCGTCGGCCTTGACCACAGCCATCACCTGCGCGCCGCCGGCCTGCTCGCACAGCAGCCGCACGTTGTGCTCAATCGCGCCCAGGTCGACCAGGGCCTCGGCGAGGACGCCCGGTGTCAGGGATATCGGCGTAACGGCCAAGGAAGTCGCGCTCCACTCGTCTGTCTGTCAGTTCGCAGCAGCCATTGTCCCAGAACCGGTCGGACACACCGTTCGCCGACGGCGCGCCGGCCGCACCCAGCAGGGGGCGCTCCGTCGCAATGGTCACAGCCGCCACACGCGCCCCGCCCTGGATGCGCCCGTGTGACCAAGCCCCCACAACGGCTCAGTGTGCGAAGTGCTCGGCGCTGTAATGCCCACCCGGCTTGAGCTTGTCCAGCGACGCCAGCGCGGTGCGGGCGTCGTCGTGCAACGCCCGGGCCAGGTCGGCGGACAGGCCCTCGCGCACCACGATGCGCAGCACCGAGATGTCGGTGGCGTTGTCGGGCATGGTGTACGCCGGCACCTGCCAGCCGTAGCCGCGCAGCTCGTGGGAGACGTCGAACTCGGTGTAGCCGCGGTCCCTGGCAAGCCGGAAGCTGACCACCGGGATCGCCGAACCGTCGGAGATCAGCTCGCAGTGCTCGCCGACGCGCAGCTGCTCACCCAGCCACCGCGCGGTCGACGACAGCGTCCGCATCACCTGCGTGTAGCCCTCCCGGCCCAGCCGCAGGAAGTTGTAGTACTGGCCGACCACCTGGTTGCCGGGCCGGGAGAAGTTCAGCGTGAAGGTCGGCATGTCGCCGCCGAGGTAATTCACGTGGAACACCAGGTCCTCGGGCAGGTACTCCTTGCTGCGCCACACCACGAACCCGACACCGGGATACGTCAGCCCGTACTTGTGCCCGCTGACGTTGATCGAAACCACCCGGGGCAGCCGGAAGTCCCACTTCAGCTCGGGATGCAGGAACGGCACCACGAAGCCACCGCTGGCGGCGTCGACGTGCACCGGGACGTCCACCCCGCCACCGGCGGCCAGTTTGTCCAGCGCCGCGCAGATCTCCGCGATCGGTTCGAGCTCGCCGGTGTAGGTGGTGCCCAGGATCGCCACCACGCCGATGGTGTCCTCGTCGACGGCGTCGAGGACCTGCTCGGGGGTGATGACGTAGCGCCCCTCCTCCATCGGCAGGTAGCGCGGCTCGACGTCGAAGTAGCGGCAGAACTTCTCCCAGACGACCTGGACGTTGGAGCCCATCACCAGGTTCGGGGTGCGCGTCTTCCAGTCTTTGCCGACCTTCTCCCGCCACCGCCATTTCATCGCCAGGCCGCCGAGCATCACGGCCTCGCTGGACCCGATGGTGGACACCCCGCACGCGCTGGACGGGTCGTCGTCGCGCAGGCCGTCGGCGTGGAACAGGTCGGCCACCATGCAGACGCAGCGCTGCTCGATGGCCGCCGTCGCCGGGTACTCGTCCTTGTCGATCATGTTCTTGTCGAACGTCTCGGCCATCAACCGCCCGGCCTGCGGGTCCATCCAGGTGGTGACGAAGGTGGCCAGGTTCAGCCGCGAACTCCCGTCGAGCATCAGCTCGTCGTGGATGAAGCGGTAGGCGGCGTCGGGGTCCATCGACTCGTCGGGCATCCGCAGGGCCGGCACCGGCGCGGTGAACAGGCGGCCGGTGTATGCGGGGGCGATGGAGTGCGCGGGCATGGAAGGGTGTTGGGGCACAACGATTTCCTTTCTGAAGGTCTGCTCCTACAGGGCGGCCAGGGCGGCCCGGATGTGTGGCACCATGCGCGACGACGAGGTGGGCGCCTCGCCGGGGCCCGGGTCGGCGGCCGACAGTGCGGCCGCGCGGGCGTGCACGAAGGCCGCGGCGGCGGCCGCCTGGGCCGGTGGCAGGCCCGACGCCAGCAGCGCGCCGATCATGCCGGACAACACGTCACCGGAGCCGGCGGTGGATGCCCACGACTGCCCCGCCGGATTGAGATAGACGGGGCCGCCCGGGTCGGCGATGACCGTGACGTTGCCCTTGAGCAGCACCGTGGCGCCGAACGCGTCCGCCAGCTTGCGGCACGCACCCACCCGGTCATCACCGGGCGGGTTACCCGCTAATCGGGCGAATTCACCGGCGTGCGGGGTCAGCACCGTCGGCGCGGTGCGGTTGGCCACCAGTTCGGGATGGGCCGCCAGGATGGTCAGCCCGTCGGCATCCACGATCACCGGCAGGTCGGTTTCCAGCGCGAACCACAGCGCCGCGGCCCCGACGTCGTCTGTGCCCAGTCCCGGCCCGACGACCCAGGACTGCACGCGCCCGGCCGACGCCGGGGTGGGCGAGGCGATCACCTCGGGCCAGACCGCGAGCACCTCGCGGTGGGCGCTGCCGGCGTAGCGGACCATGCCGGAGGTCGCCGCGACGGCGGCGCCGGTGCACAACACGGCCGCGCCCGGATACGTCGCCGAGCCGGCCATCACGCCGGTGACGCCCTGGGTGTACTTGTCGTCGTGGGGTCCGGGCACCGGCCAGCGGGCGGCCACGTCCGCGGCCTCGAACCCCAGCATGTCGGTGTCGGGCAGATCGAGCCCGATGTCGATCAGCTTCACCCGCCCGCACTCGCCGAGCGCGTGCACGGGTTTGAGCCCGCCGAAGGTGACGGTCAGCGCGGCGTGCACCGCGGGGCCGCTGATCGCCCCGGTCGCCGCGTCGATGCCGCTGGGGATGTCGACGGCGATCACCGGGATTCCCGCGTCGTCGACGGTGGCGAACACCTCGGCCGCCGCCGGCCGCAGCGCCCCGGAGCCGGAGATGCCCACCACGCCGTCGATCACCAGATCCGTTGTCGGCGAGACACTTTCGACGACACGACCGCCGGCCTGCCGAAACGCCGCCAACCCCTTGGCGTGGGCGCGTTCCGGGTTGAGCAGGATCGCGTCGGCCGCCGCGCCGCGACGGCGCAAAAAGGTGGCCGCCCACAGCGCGTCACCGCCGTTGTCTCCGGACCCGACGACCGCGCACACCCGTCGCCCGGTCACCCCGCCGGTGCGGTCGGCCAGCTCACGGATGATCTCGGTGGCCAGCCCATAGGCCGCGCGCCGCATCAGCGCACCGTCGGGCAGGCTGGCCAGCAGTGGCGCCTCGGCCTGGCGGATCTCGTCTACGGAGTAGTAATGCCGCATCAGAGTCAGATTACGTGGCAGCGTCGCGGTGTACAGCCGCGCTCGGATCGTCGGCGTGCACGGCGGCCGGCGCCATTACGGAGTGGCTTGGCGCCCAAGGTCTTTCGGTGCCGGCCGGAGCCGGCATCAGGTCGGGGTATCCGGCGGCACGTTGCGGCGCGCCATGACCTTGAGCCGCGCGGGACTCAACGGGCTGCTGCGTTTGGAGCGCGTGCGGGTCATCGGGTAGAAGCACAGGCCGATGAGGATCGAGGTGAAGTGCCCGATCGCGGTGAAGTTCAGCTCGCTGCCCATCGTGATCAACGGGAAACCGAAGATGATGAACAACACCCCGAGATATCCCCAGCGCCACGGCCGGGCGATGTGGTAGCTCAGCACGGCCATCACGCCGACCAGGAAGTAGCTGACCCCGATGTCGCGGGCGTGCACCAGCCGTTGGGAGGCGTCGTGTTCCTCGATCGCGAAGTAGAGGATGCCTTCGCTGATGTAGGTGGCGAGGATGTGCGAGCTCAATCCCACGCTGAGCCAGCGCAGCTGGCCGAGCCAGTGTTCGGCCGGCGCCAGGAACAGGGTGAACAGCAGCAGGTAGGGCTCGAAGTTTTTGCCGTCGATCCACAGCAGACTGGAGAACAGGACGTGGAGCGGGTCGCGACCCAGCTCGTGAATGTTGGTGGAGCGGTGCAGCAGTACCGAGTGCAGCTCCCGGCCGGTGAGATGGGTCTGAATGAACGTCGTGATCATCAGCACGACCAGCCAGCCGTAGGTCAGCGGGGCGCTGATGACGAAATGCCAGACGACCAGCGTCATGCTGCGCACCCGTTCGCGAACCGATGGACCTGCCACGACATCAACCTTCGCACGCGGGGCGGGGGGCCGGACAACTTCGGCGGCAAACACGCCGCCGGCGATCGGCTACTTCGCCGGTGCGGGTGCGGGTTCCGGTGCGGGCGCGGGTTCCGACGGTGCGGGAACGGGCACCGGTTTCAAATGCCGCCACCAGCAGCCGATATAGAGGATCATCGAGACCGCCAGCGCGACCAGCACCCAGATGACGACGGTGATGTCGACCCAGCTGCCGAACGGCGGCGAGCCGGGCAGCGCGTTGCGCAGCGGCACCACCGCGAACAGCATGGCCGCGTACCACGTCGTCATCGGCGGCTGAAACGGCCGCCGGTCGCGCGCCGTCTGAATCGCCACCACCAGAGCCAGACTGGCGATCGTGATGAGCACGCCAAGGATGACGATCGCGAACGCCGCGGTGCTCAGCGAGCGATGCACGTTCAGCCGGTAGGGACCGTCCGCCTGGGTTCTGGTGGCGGACAGCCGCCAGCCCGACAGGTGATCGACGAAGGTGACCGGCACGTGGTCGGGCGCCCGGTCGGTGTCAGGGCCGTAGAAGATCTCGACTTCGATCGGCCCCGAACGGTATTGGTCGAACGGCCACCGCTCGATCTGGCCGGCGATGGTCAGCGGGACGGCCATCAGCCCGGGCAGCATGCCCTTGGTCCAGGTGTGCCGGGCCGGCATCGCCGACGACCTGACGCGCAGGCTGAGGTCGTCCTTGAGGTGGTGGGTTTTCGGGTCCAGCAACGCCGATCCGGGATTGAACGCCAGATTGACGGCGAGCACGCTGTTGTTGGACTGGATGTCTTCGACGTTGATGGTCGCCGACGGTTTGTCGCCGTCGACGCTCGGAGCGGTCACATCCAGACGCCGGCCGGTGCCGCTTTGCGCGTACATCGCGACCGCCACCACGTATGCCGCGAGGATGAGGACGATAAGACCCACGACGCCGAATTTTGTGCCGGCCGAACGCATACTTCCTCCCGTACGGACTTAGCCCAACCCACCTGCCGCAAAAGCTGTCCCAGGGCAATGTAATGGATCGGCCGCGCGTCCGCCGGGGATCCGGGCGAAGCGGCGCACGCTGTTCGCCGTCTATTCGACGGTGACGGACTTGGCCAGGTTTCGCGGCTTGTCGACGTCGTAACCGCGGGCCTGCGCCACCGACGCCGCGAACACCTGAAGGGGGATGGTCGACAGCAGCGGCTGCAGAAGTGTTGACACAGAGGGAATTTCGATCAGGTGGTCGGCGTAGGGCCGCACGGTGTCGTCGCCTTCCTCGGCGATGACGATGGTGATCGCGCCGCGGGCCTGGATCTCGCGGATGTTGGACAGCAACTTGGCGTGCAGCACGGCCGACCCCTTGGGCGACGGCATGATGACGATCACCGGCAGATCGTCCTCGATCAGCGCGATGGGTCCGTGCTTGAGCTCGCCGGCGGCGAATCCCTCGGCGTGCATGTACGCCAATTCCTTGAGCTTCAGCGCACCTTCGAGCGCCACCGGGTATCCGACATGGCGGCCCAGGAACAGCACCGTCGGCGACTGGGCGAATTGATACGCCAGGGCGGCCACCGGTTTGATCGTCGCGATGACCCGCGCGACAAGGTCCGGCATCGCTTCCAGCTCGTGGTATTCGCGCCAGACCTCGTCGGGATACTTGGTGCCGCGGGCCTGCGCCAGCGCCAGCCCCACCAGATAGTTGGCCGTGATCTGCGCCAGGAACGTCTTGGTCGAGGCCACCCCGATCTCCGGGCCGGCGCGGGTGTACAGCACCGCGTCGCACTCGCGCGGAATCTGCGAGCCGTTGGTGTTGCAGATCGCCAGGACCTTGGCCTTCTGCTCCTTGGCGTGCCGGACGGCTTCGAGGGTGTCCGCGGTCTCGCCGGACTGTGAGATCGCGACCACCAGTGTGCTGCGGTCCAGAACCGGGTCGCGGTACCGGAATTCGCTGGCCAGCTCGACCTCGACCGGCAGCCGCGTCCAGTGCTCGATCGCGTACTTCGCCAGCAGGCCGGAGTGATACGCGGTGCCGCAGGCCACCACGAACACCTTGTCGATCTCGCGGAGTTCCTGGTCGGACAGCCGCTGTTCGTCGAGGACGATCCGGCCGTCGACGAAGTGGCCCAGCAGCGTGTCGGCCACCGCGGCGGGCTGCTCGGCGATCTCCTTGAGCATGAAGTACTCGTAGCCGCCCTTTTCGGCGGCGGCCAGGTCCCAGTCGATATGGAACTCGCGGTACGCCCCGGGCCCCAGGTCCTCGTTGCCGTCGAAGTCGGTGATCCGGTAGCCGTTCGCGGTGATCACCACGGCCTGGTCCTGGCCGAGTTCGATGGCGTTGCGGGTGTGCGGGATGAACGCCGCCACGTCGGAGCCGACGAACATCTCGCCGTCGCCGATGCCGATCACCAGCGGGGTGGAGCGGCGGGCGGCGACGATGGTGCCGGGGTCGTCCGCGTTGGCGAACACCAGCGTGAAGTGGCCGTCCAGGCGGCGCAGCACCGCGAGCACCGACGCGGCGAAATCGCCCGCGGTGGGGCCGTGCCGGTATGCCTGTGACACCAGGTGCACCGCCACCTCGGTGTCGGTGTCGCTGGCGAATTCCACTCCCTGCGCCTCCAACTCGTGGCGCAGTCCGGCGTAGTTCTCGATGATGCCGTTGTGGACCACGGCGATCTTTCCGGCGGCGTCGCGGTGCGGGTGGGCGTTGCGGTCGGTGGGACGTCCGTGGGTGGCCCACCGGGTGTGGCCCAGGCCGGTGGTTCCGGTCAGCGACGACGCCGGCATCTCGGCGATCGCCTCTTCCAGGTTGGCCAGCCGACCGGCGCGACGGCTGACCGTCAGGGTGGCTGCTGAGGGGCCACTGCCGTTGACCAAGGCGACGCCCGACGAGTCGTAACCCCGGTACTCCATCCGGCGCAGCGCGGCCATGACGACCTCACAGGCGGGCTGCTGCCCGACGTAGCCGACGATTCCGCACATTCTGAACAGGGTAGTGCAGGTGGACCACCACCCCCGCACTCCGCGGCCGGGGTCAGGCCGCCCACCTGCGCGAACGGCCCACTGTGACCTACCCCTACCGCGAGTTCCCCATCCGGCCCGTCGAGCCCGGGCGCCTTGGACCCGGCCGTCATTCACTCAGTCGTCATATACGGCGGAAATGTTTTCACCTGATGTATGTGCGACGTTTTCGTGTCGCAACAACGCCCACCCGAAATACCGCTTTAATATTCGAAATATCAGCAAAGACTGGAAAGGACCGGATCCAGCGGAAGGACGAGCTGCTTGAGGCCCGCCCGATCACGATCACGCAGCGTATCAGCGACAAATCCGTGGTCATCGATTAGCATTCCGATTTTTATTGGGCATAGGACAGATATTCTGGCTATCTGGGACCACGCTTTTAGCCGAGCCATGAATTCTCTTCGTCAGTGGTTGTTAACCGGGAATTGTGCAACGGGTCGTATTGAGATGCGTAACTTTCTGGACCGCCCGCCGGGCGCCATGAGGAGGCAATCATGACCGCTGTTCGCTACGAGGACGTGGTGCCCGCCCCCATGGCGCCGGCGCCCCAGGCCCGCAAGGGCCGGCCGCAGTCGCCGGCCGCTTCCGGAAACCCCTTGATGGACATGACCACCCAGCTGCTGTCCATCCCGCTGCACCAGCTCTACGCGGCGCTGTGGCGGATGGGTTTCATCGAGGTCAGCGGCTAGAAAGCGCCCGCGCCCGCGCCGGGCAAGCCGGCCGGCGTTCCTTCTCCCCCGGCGCCCGATCGCGATGCGCTAACGTCAACGCGTGGCCCGCATCCGCAAGCTCGTCGCAGCTCTCAGCCGCCGTGGCCCGCATCGGGTTTTGCGTGGTGACCTGGCTTTTGCCGGCCTGCCGGGCGTGGTGTACACCCCTGAGGAGGGGCTGAACCTGCCCGGCCTTGCGTTCGGGCACGACTGGCTCGCAGGCGCGACCCGTTATTCGAACCTGCTCGAGCATCTGGCGTCGTGGGGCATCGTGGCCGGCGCCCCCGACACCCAACGCGGCGTGGCCCCCTCGGTGCTGAACCTCGCCTTCGACCTCGGCACCGCGCTGGACATCGTGTCGGGCGTGCGCCTGGGCCCCGGCAAGATCAGCGTGCATCCGGCCAAGCTGGGCGTGGCCGGTCATGGCTTCGGCGGTTCGGCGGCGGTGTTCGCGGCGGCCGGGATGCCGGCCAAGCCCGCGGCGGTGGCGGCAATCTTCCCCAGCGTCACCAGCCCGCCCCCCGAGCAGCCGGCCGCGACTCTGAAGGTTCCCGGGGTGATCTTCACCGCGCCGGGCGATCCGAAAAGCCTGAACTCCAACGCGTCGGCGCTCGTCGACGTGTGGGACGCGGCGACCCTGCGCATCGTCAGCAAGGCCGAATCCGGCGGCCTGGTCGAGGGCCGGCGGCTGACCAAGGTGCTGGGTCTGGCCGGACCGCACCGACGCACCCAGCGGTCGGTTCGGGCGCTGCTGACCGGCTACCTGCTCTACACCCTGGGCGGCGACAAGAAGTACCGCGACTTCGCCGACCCGGAGGTGCACCTGCCGGGCACCGATGCGATCGACCCCGAGGCCGAGGCGATTCCACTGGAAGACAAGATCGTCGCGCTGCTGAAGTGAGAAAGGGTATTCGCCCCTTCATGTCGACCGTGCACGCGCTCTACGACCGCTGGATCATCGAACTGTGGAACGGTCAGCCCATCGCGGCCGAGATCGTCACCGACGACTTCGTGGGCCACTGGCCCGGCCGCGAGGTGCACGGGCCCCAGGAGCTCGCCCAGGTCATCGAACAGACACGAAACATGTTCTCGGACTTGAGCTTTGCCATCGAGATCGGCCCGCTGCGCGACGGCGACCTGGTCGCCGGGCGCTGGGTGGGCACCGGCCTCGGCCCGGACGGCCCGGTCTCGTTCACCGGCAACGACATCCTGCGCCTGGCCGCTGAAGGGCAACGGTTCGCCGAGTACTGGACCGGTACGTCCGCGGGCTGAGGCTCCCGGCCCGCGCGTAGGCGTGGTAAGTGTCAGGGATGCGAATCGGGATCGCTCTGAATTATTCGGGTGGCTTTCACGAGGCCGTGGACCGCGTGGTCGAACTCGAGAAGTCCGGCATCGAGGTCGTGGTGGTGGCCGAGGCGTACGCCTTCGACGCCATCAGCCAGCTGGGTTATCTGGCCGCCAAGACGAACACCGCCGAGTTGGCGTCGGGCGTGCTGCCCATCTACATCCGCACGCCGTCGCTGCTGGCGATGACCGCCGCCGGGCTGGACTACGTGTCCGACGGGCGATTCCGCCTGGGCATCGGTACCTCGGGGCCGCAGGTGATCGAGGGGTTCCACGGCGTGCCGTTCGACGCCCCGATCGGCCGCACCCGCGAGATCGTGGAGATCTGCCGCAAGGTGTGGCGCCGCGAACGCGTGCAATACGCCGGCAAGCACTACCAGCTGCCGCTCCCCGCGGATCGCGGAACGGGCCTGGGCAAATCGCTACAGCTCATCAATCACCCTGTGCGCGAACGCATCCCGGTCAGCATCGCCGCGCTGGGCCCCAAGAACGTGGAGCTCACCGCCGAGATCGCCGAGGGCTGGCAGCCCGTCTTCTACCTGCCGGACAAAGCCGACTCGATCTGGGGCGAGGCCTTGGCGGCCGGCGCCGCCAAGCGTGATCCCGCGCTGGGCCCGCTGGACGTGATGGTGCACGCGTCGCTGGCCATCGGGGACAACCTCGACGAGCGGCTGGCGTGGGTCAAGCCGCAGCTGGGCCTCTACATCGGCGGGATGGGCGCCAAAGGCCGCAATTTCTACCACAATCTGGCGACACGCTACGGATTCGGCGAGGTCGCCGACCGCATCCAGGAGCTGTATCTGTCCGGTCGCAAGCAGGAGGCCATCGACGCGGTACCCGACGAGTTGGTGCGCGGCATGTCGCTGATCGGCCCGCCCGGTTACGTCGCCGAACGCATGGCCGCCTTCGCCGAGTCCGGCGTGACCACGCTGCTGGTGAACCCGCTGTCCACCGACCGCGCCGAATCCATCCGCTTCGTCGAGGAAGCCCTGAAGCTCAAGCCCGCCTGAGGCCTCACTGCCCCGCCTGAGGAAGCTGGTCCGCCGCAATCTCGCACGGCGTTTTCTCGGGGCCGGCCGCGGGTTCCGGCTCGGCGACGGAAGCGGCGGGCGGCGCGTCCGGCGGTGTGTCGGTCGGCGGTGGTGTGGCGGTCGGCGGTGGTGTGGCGGCCGGCGGTGGCGCCGCGACCGGTTGGATCGCGTCGTCGGGCTCGGGTTGAGGTTCGTCCACGGGTTGAACCTCATCGGCTTCGGCGGCGCCGTCCGCATCGTCGGCGGTCTTGTCGGTGGCCGGGACCTCGGGATCGTCGGCGTGGAACGGCTTTTCGTCGAAGGCGTCCTCGTCGCCGGTCAACGCGTCCGCGCCGGTGTCCGCGCCGTCCAGCCCGTCACCCGCCGATCCGATCAGGCCGCCCAACGCATCGACGATCCGGCCCGCCAGCCCGAGAATCCCACCGCCGCCGCCCAACCCACTGCCACCGAGTCCACTTCCCAGGTCGCCGAGTCCGCTTCCCAGGTCGCCGCCCAGGCCGCCGAGGCCGCCGCCCACATCGCCCGCGGGCATACCCAGGGCGTCACCGAGAGCAGATCCCCGGTCCGCTGGAGGTGCTGCAGCGGCCGGCGGCGGCGCCAGGGCCGCCGAATCCGGCACGGCGCCAACCGGTCCGGGCACGGCGGCCGTCAACGTCGGGGCGGGATCGGCCGCCGGGACGGGCGCGACGGATATCGGCGGGGCGAGCTGCATCGGCGCGACGCCGGTGCCGAGATCGCCGGGAAACTCGAAGCGCGCCGTCGGGACGGCGGCCATCTTGTCGATCACCATGGCGTAGGACGTCTCGACCCCGTCCGAGGCCGACCGCATCGCCGTCAACCAGTCATTGCGAATATCGTTGTCCACGTAGGGCATTACCTGGTCGCGCACCACGTCGGCCACGCCGTCCCGGTCGCCCGCCGTCACCGCGGCGGCGGCCGTCAGCCACGCTGGCCGTTGAGCGCGCACGCGGTCGTCGACGGCAATGGCGCTCGCCACCTCCGAATCGACCAGGTACCACAGGTTGTCGCGCAGCGACTCGCATCGTTGAGCCGCCGCGCGCAGTTCGGTGGCGACTGCGTCCGCGGTCTCGCAGTGCCGCTGCAGCAGCTGCACGGCGGCGTCCCCGCCCGGACCCGTCCACGCCGCGGCCAGCTCGGCCACCTGGGCGCGCTGCATCCGCAGCGCTTCGGCCGTCACCACTCCCGCCGCCCGCAGCTCGGCACAATCGCGGTCCAGCGCACGCAGGTCCAGGCCGTCCTCCCCCGCGTACCATTCCCGAATCTGCGCGGGATGCGTTGTCAAATCGGGGTTTTGGTAGCCCAGCGCATGACACGCCTGCACGTAGGCCTCGGTGCGCTCGACGGCCGCCCGGCCCTCGGCGAGCCGCCCGGCCACATCCAATCGGTCGGCCACGGCTTAGGCGATCCGCGCCGCGGCATACAGTTCGGCGTCGGCGTAGCGCTCGGCGCTGGACCGCAGCGCGGCGCCGATCTCCGCCGACACGCGCGACCACTGCGACACCTGGGCCGCCAGCCGCTGCAACTCGGCGCGCAGCGCGTCACCGCGGGCGGCGTGCGCCCGCCCGGCATTGGCGCCGCCGAAGGACAGCCGGGACAGGTGGTCGCTGACGGCGCGGTCGATGAAGTCGGCCGCCATGGCGAATTGGTTAGCGGCCCGCAGCGCCGCCGGCACGTCGATCTGCGTGTAAGCGATGGCTACGGGGCGTGTTCCCCCAACGGATTTCATGCCTTATCCGACGCCCGCGGGCGCGACGGGGTTCCGGGGAGATCTACAGGGCGTCGCTGACCGCTTCCGCGACCCGGGTGGCGACCCGCTGGGCGATCTCCTTCTCGGGCGCTTCCACCATGACGCGGATCATCGGCTCGGTTCCCGAGGGGCGCAACAGGATTCGTCCGGTGTCGCCCAGTTCCGCCTCGGCCTGCCCGAGGGCGGTCTGCACCGCGGGCGCGGTGGCGGCGATGTCCTTGTCGGGGACGGTGACGTTGATCAGCACCTGCGGCAGCGTCTTCATCGCCGAGGCCAGCTCGGCCAGCGATGAGCCGGTCTGCACCATGCGGGTCATCAGCCGCAGGCCGGTGACGATGCCGTCGCCGGTGGAGCCCAGCGCGGGCATCACGATGTGGCCGGACTGCTCGCCGCCCAGGCTGTAGTCGCCGGCGCGCAACTCCTCCACCACGTAGCGGTCGCCAACGCCGGTGGTGCGCACCGTGATTCCGGCCGAGCGCATGGCCAGGTGCAGCCCCAGGTTGCTCATCACGGTGGTGACGAGCGTCTTGGACGCCAGCTCGTCGGCCTCGTGCATCGCCAGGGCGAGCACCACCATGATGTGGTCGCCGTCGACCAGGTTGCCTCCTGCATCGATGGCCAGGCAGCGGTCGGCGTCGCCGTCGTGGGCCAGGCCCAGGTCGGCGCGGTGCGCGACGACGGCCGCGCGCAGTGAATCCAGGTGCGTCGAACCGCAGTTGTCGTTGATGTTGAGCCCGTTGGGGTCGGCGTTGATCGCGATCACCCGGGCACCGGCGGCACGGTAGGCGCGCGGGGCCACGGCGGAGGCCGCGCCGTGGGCGCAGTCCACCACCACGGTCAACCCGTCGAGGCGCAGCGTGCTGGCCTTGCTCAGGTGGCGCAGGTAGCGGTCGTCCGCGTCCTCGGCGTCGATGACCCGGCCGATCCCGACGCCGACCGGACGCAGCCCGGGATCGATGCCGAGCAGCGCCTCGATCTGGTCCTCGGTGCCGTCGTCGAGCTTGCGGCCGCCGGGTCCGAAGATCTTGATGCCGTTGTCGGGCATCGGGTTGTGCGAGGCGGAGATCATCACGCCGAAGTCGGCGTCGTAGGCGCCGGTCAGGTAGGCCACCGCGGGGGTGGGCAGCACCCCGACGCGCAGCGCGTCGACACCCTGGCTGGTCAGCCCGGCGATCACCGCGGCCTCCAGCATTTCGCCGCTGGCCCGCGGATCGCGGCCGATCACGGCCACACGTCGGCCCGGCGCCGGAGCGCTCGCCAGCTGCCGCGCCGCCGCGGAGCCCAGCGCCAGCGCCAGCTCGGCGGTCAGTTCGCGATTGGCGACCCCACGGACACCGTCGGTGCCGAATAGTCGACCCATGCGGATAAACCTCTCACAGTTGTCGGGCTTGCACCTAACGTGCCCGTTCCTTTGTGGACGAAACGGGCGGCGTCCGGGCGCAGACACGCCGCAACCGGCCACAACTTGTGCATCACGATGCCAAGTTGTGGCCGGTTAGCGACGGCTGATCAGCGCTTGCTGTACTGAGGCGCCTTGCGGGCCTTCTTCAGGCCGTACTTCTTGCGCTCGGTGGCGCGCGGGTCACGGGTCAGGAAGCCGGCCTTCTTCAGCGGGGGCCGGTCCTCGGGCTGGGCCAGGATCAGGGCCCGGGCGATGCCCAGCCGCAGCGCGCCGGCCTGCCCCGAGGGGCCGCCGCCGTGCAGCAGCGCGTAGATGTCGAAGCTGTCCGCCCGGTCGACGGTGACCAGCGGCGCCTTGATGAGCTGCTGGTGCACCTTGTTCGGGAAGTAGCCCTCCAGGGTGCGGCCGTTCAGGTTGAACTTGCCGGTGCCGGGCACCAGGCGCACCCGCACCACGGCCTCCTTGCGGCGGCCGACGGTCTGGATGGGCCGGTCGAACACAAAGGACTCGGCGGGCGCGGGGGCCTCCGCGGCCTCGACGGGGGCTTCCGCGGCCTCGACGGGGGCTTCGGTCACCTCGGCGACGACCTCGACGGTCTCTGCGGCTTCTGGGGTGGCCGGGTTCTCCGGGTTTTCGGGGTTTTCCAAGGCCTCGGTCGTTTCGGTCACTGGGCCACCTGCTTGATCTCGTACGGAACGGGCTGTTGTGCGGCGTGGGGGTGCGTCGGGCCGGCGTAGACGTGCAGCTTGCGCGCGATCTGCCGGGCCAGCTTGTTCTTGGGCAGCATGCCGACGATCGCGTCCTCCACGACGCGGTCGGGGTGCTTGTCCATCAGCTCGCGGATGGTTCGGCTGCTCAGACCGCCGGGATACCCCGAGTGGCGGTAAGCCAGCTTCTTGTCCAGCTTCTGGCCGCTGAAGGCGACCTTGTCGGCGTTGATGACGATGACGAAGTCACCGCCGTCGACATTGGGGGTGAACGTCGGCTTGTGCTTGCCGCGCAGCAGGGTGGCTGCCGCGACGGCAAGGCGGCCAAGCACCACGTCCGTGGCATCGATGACGTGCCACGACCTCGTGGTGTCACCCGCCTTTGGCGTGTACGTAGGCACAGCGCTTACCTTCTTCTTCTCGAGGGTGGATCCCGGTGTGACCCGGGGGCCGGTCAGGCGCTGCGGTGAGGGCTTGGTTTCGGCGACCGACATTGACCCGAGGCCCCGGCGTACCGCACGCCAACGGAGCAGCTTACCGACCGCCATCCCCGCAGGTCAAAATGACTGTGTGGTCCCGACGGCTCTCCTCCGTCAGGACCACACAGTCTCACGGCGCGGCTAGGACCGCGCGGTGGTCTGGTCGGCCGCTACCGCGCCCACACGCCGGCGGCCCGGCGGTCGGCGTCGGCCACCTCTTCGGCGCCGTCGCGCACGGCGTTTCCCAGCTCGACCAGTATCTCGTTGAGCGCGGTCGCCGACTGGTGCCATTTCAGCTGCTCGGCCTGGTAGGCGGCGGCCGCCTCGCTGGTCCACAGCTGCCGCAGCGGCGCGATGTGCGAGCTCAACTCGTCCAGCGCGGCGTTGAAGCGGGCCGAGGTGGCATGGATCTCCTGTCGCACGGAGTGTTCGATCTCGCCGAAGTTATAGGAAAGCACCGGGTCCACGGGAATCCTCTCTCGTCACAGGTTTCCGCCGGCGGCGGCGATGTGGTGTGCATGGTTCTGGCCGGCCTCCTGCAGGGTGGCCGCGTTGTGCCGGATGGTGTCGGCGATGGTGGTGAGGGCGTGATAGAGCCGAAGCGACTCGGCGTTCCAGCGGTCCATCACGTCTTTGAAGCGTGCGGCCGCGAGCCCACCCCACGCCGAGGGCGGCACGCCGTTCATGCGGCCGACGAAGGCCTGCAGCATCGCCCTGATTTCCTCGTTGCGGGCGTCGGTGACCCCCGCCACCGACCGCATCAGGTCGAAGTCGGTGCTCAGCGTGTTCGATGCAGTCATACCAACTACGACCCCGGGGCGGGTCGTTCGGTTCCACCGAATTTCATCCGATCGCGTGGGCGGACCGCACCGCCTGCTCGCAGGCGTCGCGGACGGCGCCTTCCTCGCCGGTGCGGCTCTGGCAACCGATGCTGATCCGGACGGGGCCGTCCACCAGCACCGTCCACCGCACCTGATGTCCCCGGCGCACTTCGCGATAAGTCACCGCCGGTCGGCCGGCACTGGTCGCGGACGGATTGAAGTCGACGAACACCCCGGGGGCCTCGGCATCGATCGCGCGCTTCAACCGCTCGGCGGCGCCGCTCAGGGTCTCGCCGGCGACGGGCGATTGGGTGATGTGCAGGGCCAGGTCGGGATCCGTCGGCGAGGTGACCTGCACCCGGGCCGAGCCCGGTCCGCCGACCACCCGCCGCGACGACCACGTCGCCGGCACCGACAGCGCCACCCCGCCTTCCACCAGAAACGTTGTGGGCGCGGTTGCCACCGGCTTGCGCGCCACCTCATCGGGTCGGCCCATCGTCACCGCGGTCGGCGCCGCCGCGGCGACCACGATGGCCGCCGCCCCGACCCCGCTGAGCATCCGGCCGCGCGCTCGCCCGGCACCGACGGGCGAGGAGGCGGCCGCTCCCGACGAATGCGTGGTCGCCGGGAAGGCCGACCGCGCGATGCGCGCCAGCCGAATGTCGTTGACTTCGATGATGTCTGGGCTGTCCCGGTCGGCGCCGCGCACCGCGTCGGCAATGAGCCGCGCCAGCGCCGAGGCGCCGACTACACCGTTCGGCGTATCGATCAGCACGGCTTCGGGCGCCATCGCCGCAACGACGCCCGCTACGTCGCGGGCGACGCCACGCGGCGCCGCCGTGCGCGGTATCGCGGCGACCTCGCCCGCGGTGATCGCCACCAGTCGCTCGGCGATTTCGACCACCACCGTCGCGTCCGGTGCGACGCGGGACGCCCGCGTCAGCAGCGACGATCGGGTGTGCAGCTGACCGGCCACGCCCGCGGCGGCCGCGCTCACCACACCCACACGCGCGGCCGACCACCAGGACGGGTGCACGACGATCGTTGCGTCGCCATGGCCGCGGCGTGCTGACCGCAACGCGGCTTCCCACAGTGCATCGACGGCCACCGGCCGCTGCCCCACCAGCGCCACCCGGTCGTCGACCGCATCCAGCGCCGCCCGAGCGACGTCGGTCATCTCGTCGTCGACGAGGGCGCTTGTGGCGCAACACAACCGCCGGATCGTGCCGGGCCCGGCTTCGACGATTGCGCGGTGTGCACTCACGGTGGGCTCCAGGCGACCTGGACGAGTTCGCCGTCACCGGACCGAGTGGTCAAAGTGCCGCGTCCCGGCGGCAATCGCGGCGGCGCAGCCGAACCGAATGCCGCGCCCTCAGCCGGGCATCCGCTCATCATCAGCGACGCGCAACCGAGGTCGCGCAGACTCGCCAACAGCGGCTCGAACATCGCGCGCTCGAGCCCACCGCTGCGACGAGCAATGACCAGATGCAATCCCAGATCCGCGGCATACGGCAGGAATTCGACGATCGGCGCCAGCACATTGCCCGCGGGGCCGGCGACAAGGTCGTAGTCGTCGACGACGACATAGAGGTCCGGCCCGGACCACCAGGAGCCAGCGCGCAACTGGGCCTGGCTCGCGTCGGGCGGCGGCATCCGCTCCCGCAGAGAATCGAGAAGGTCGGGCAGCAACGCGGCCAGGGCGGCGGGCGACATGGCGTAGCCGCCGAGATGTTCCGACTCGACGACACCGAGCAGCGCGCGCCGGAAGTCCACGATCGTCAGCCTGGCTTGGGTGGGCGTCCTGGTGCGGACGATCTCCCGGCACACGGTTCGCAGCGTCGCGGTCTTCCCGCACTCGTTGTCACCGAGGACGAGGAGATGCGGCTGGTGTTCGAAATCGATTGCTATTGGCAGCAATTCGCGCTCCGCCACGCCGAGCAGCGTGCGCGCTCCCACCTCGGCGCCCGACCGGCGCAGCAAGGCTTCGCGATCGACATGCGTGTGCAGCAGCGGTATCGGCGGGGCGGCCGACGCACCGGCGGGCACCTCGGCGACGGGCAAGGCGATCACCATGTGCAGCCCCTCGTGGGAAAGACCACGACCCGGACTGTCACGGGGCACGTGCTGCGCGGCCTTTCGGTCGATTTCGGAGTCCGCGGGATCGCCCAGCCGCAGCTCGATGCGGGTGCCGATCTGGTCCCTCAGCGAGGGCCGCACCTCGGCCCACCGCGACGCCGTCAACGCGACGTGCACGCCATACGAAAGGCCTTGCACCGCAAGCATGCCGATCGACTCCTCCAAAGTGCCGAATTCTTGGCGCACGCTTGCCCAACCGTCGATGACGAGGAACACGTCACCGAACGGATCATCGGCTGCGTCGATGCCCCTGCGCCGCTCGCGGTATTCGGCGATCGACGCGACGCCTCGCTCCCGGAACAGCGCTTCACGGCGACGAACGACCGCCTCGCATTCGGCGACTATCCGGCCGGCGAGACGGGGGTCGGCTCGCCCGGCGATGGCACCCACGTGCGGCAGCGTTCGGATCGCCGACAGCGACCCGCCACCGAAATCCAGGCAGTAGAACTGCACCTGGCCAGGATCATGCGTGGCAGCCAGGGCGGTGACGAGCGTGCGCAACGCCGTCGACTTTCCCGATTGGGACGCGCCGACGACCGCCAGATTGCCCGCGGCCCCGGACAAATCGACCATCAGCGGCGCTCGGCACTGATCGAGGGGCCGGTCGACAGCGCCGATGGGGACCGCCAGGCCCCCCGGCGTGCCCGCGACGTCGGCCAGCACGGTGGCCAGCGCCGGCGCCGGCCCGAGCGGAGGCAGCCACACCCGATGCGCGGGTGGCCCCTGGCCGTCCAGCCGGTCCAGGACGGCGTCCGAGATGGTCCGTTCGGGGGTCCCGGCCTCCTCTGTGGCCCGGCTGACCGCCCCCACGATCCGGGTGCCGAATACCCGCACCGCCGCCACTGTGTTCGCGCGTGCATTCGTCCGCAGCGGCGCCGACACCAGCGCCGCCTGGAAACGAATCGGCTCGCCGGCGCCGATGCGCAGGTAGCCGGCGCCAGGCGTGCTCGGCAGCCGATACGCATCGAGACTGCCCAGCACGGTCTGGGATTCGCTGGCGGACAGCGTTTTCAGGCATAGCCGGTATGACAGGTGGGCTTCCAGTCCGCGTAGCCGTCCCTCGTCGAGACGCTGACTGGCCAGCAGCAGGTGCATGCCCAGCGACCGGCCCAGGCGGCCGATCGCGACGAACGTGTCGGCGAAATCTGGGTGCTGGCTGAGCAATTCGGAGAACTCGTCGACGATGACGAACAGCGTGGGCAGTGGGGGCGATGCCCGGCCCGCGCGCGCCCGTTCATACGCCGCGACGCTGACGCACCCAGCGGTCCGCAGCAGCTGCTGTCGACGGTTCATCTCGCCGGCCAGGGCATCGCGCATCCGGGCCACCAGCGGCGCGTCGTCGGCCAGGTTGGTGATCACCGCGGCGACGTGTGGGGCCCGGGCGTAGTCGAGAAATGTTGCGCCGCCCTTGAAGTCGACGAGCAGCAGGTTCAGCGTTTCCGGCGGGTTGTGGGCCATCATGCCCAGCGCGATGGTGCGAAGCAGCTCCGACTTGCCCGACCCGGTGGCGCCGATGCACAGTCCGTGTGGGCCCATCCCGGCCTCGGCCGGCTCTTTGATGTCGAGCTCGAGTGCAACACCGTCACTGGTGGTTCCGATCGGCACGCGAAGCCGGTCGCGGTGCCGTTGACGTCGCCACAAAGCGGCGGGGTCGAAACGGTCCAGGGCGGAAAGCGACGTCAGCTCTGGCCAATTGGGGCCGGCGCCTCCCGGGCGCGCCGAGCGGGCGTGATACCCGGCCAGCCGGCGCGCGCAAACCAGCGCGTCGATCGGCGCCATCTGGTCGGGACACCACCCGGGTGCCGTCAGGGCGGGCGGTCGAAATGTCAGCGATCCGCCGTCGCCGCCGGTGCCGGCCCCGATGACGGCCGCGCCGACGATCGGATCGACGCCCTCGGACAGCTCCGTGACCACGACGAGTTCGGGACCTTGCACCGCGGCGAGCGCACCCCGCGCCTGCGCCACGCTCGAGTAGATCATGCGCACCGGGCCCGCCTCGTCGTCGTCCAGCGGATGATGGTTGTGCGGAAGCCATTTGAGCCAATCCCAGTGGCCGCGATTCTCGTCGTCGACGGCGGCCGCGATCAGCATCTGGTCTGGCGCATGCAGCACGGCGAGTTGGCAGACAATCGCGCGCAGTAACCCGCGCACCTCGCCCGGATCGCCATCGATCGTCACGAGCGTTCCCGCTCGCAGGCCGATCGTGACCGGGGCGTGGATCGTCGAATGCGCGTGCAGGAAGCGCCGTAGCGCCGTGGCGGTGACAGGATCGCAGAGCTGCTCCGACGGAAGCTGCGGGGCCACCAAGCGGCGGGCGAGCGGCTGGCTCCCCATGCCGACGCGGGCGAGGCCGAAGTCGGGGTCGCCTGGCCGCCGCTCCCACATCCGGGGGCCGCCGACCAAAGTCCACAGCGTGTCGGGATCGGGATGGCGGCGCATCGTTGACCGGCGCTGTGTCACAGCAATTTCGGACACGGACCGAGTGAGACCGTTGAGGTAGTAAAGATATTCATCGCGGTCGGCATCGAGCCCAGCGCCGCGCCGACGCGCACGACCGGTCATCCCCGTCACGACTGTCGACACCAGCATCATCGCCGGCAGCGACAAGAATGCGGGGTTGCGCGTCACGCCGCTCCCCGCGGAGAACACCACCGCCGTGGCGCCCATGCACACCAGCGAGACCACAACCGGCAGCATCCGTGGCAGCATGCCCGGCGACGCCGGGGAGGGCAGTTCGGGCGGGGCGTCGACGACGATGTCCCCGGTCGGCGCCGCGGGCACCAAAGCATTTGTCATCTCACACCTCCCGGTCCGACGACGGTAAGTAGCACCGAAATCGGCCACAAGTCAGCTGTGCACAACCGGATACCGGGCCGGGCAGACCTGGCTATCCTCTTGGCAATTCGACCGAAGGGTTCGCTGTTGCCTGCATCCGACAACGGGTTGCGGCGCGTCGCAGTGCATTGGGGCACTACGGCCGCCGACGTCACCCTGCCCGCGGGACTGCCTGTCGCTGTTCTGATTCCGTCGGTCGTCGATATCCTTGGGATCGACCACCCCGACCGCGAGGCGGCGCGTTATCACCTGTCGGCGCCCGGCGCGGCCGGGCTGGATCCGTCGATGACGCTGGCGGAGCAGGACATCGGGGATGGAACCATCCTGCTGCTGAGTCGGCGCAGCACCTCGTTGCCTGCGCCACGCTACTTCGATGTGGCGGAGGCCGTGTCGGCCACACTCGACGGGGCGGCCGCGCCGCGCAGCGGCGCCCCACGTAAACGCGCGGCCCGACTCGTCGGCGCCGCGGCGGCCATGCTGTTTACCGGCATCGGAGCGCTGGTGATCGTGCGCGACACGTTCGGCGCCAACGCCGGCCACGATATCGCCGCGACGGTCGCCGCGCTCGTGTCGGCCGGCGCCCTGGCCGTCGGCCTGGCGGCCATCGCACACCGCGGCTATCGAGATCCGACCGCCGCGCTGGCGTTGAACGTGATCGCCACGGCGTTCGCGGCGGTTGCCGGTTTTGTGGCGGTTCCCGGGGCGCCGGGAATGCCCACTGTGTTGCTGGCCGCGACGGCCGCCGGCGTCACCGCGGTTGTCGCGATGCGCGTATCGGGTTGTGGTGTGGTCACATTGACGGCCGTGTCGGGCTGCGCCGCGGTGATCGCGGTGGCGGTTCTGGTGGGTGTGATCAGCGCGGCGCCGCTGCGCGTCGTCGCTTCGGCTGCTGCGCTGGTATCCGTCGTCCTGCTTCCTGCCGCGGCGCGCGCATCGATCGTGCTGGCCGGGCTGTCGCCCCGGCTGGAGGCGCCGCACCCGGCGAAGAGCGAACCGAGCGACGCGGACACCCGCTCTCAGGTGGCCCGCGCCGACAGGTGGCTGACCGGCCTGCTCGCCGGGTTGTCGGTATCGGCCGCCGTGGGCGCGATAGTCACCGTGTTGGCCGGCGCGCCGCGCCTGTCGTGCACCGCATTCGGAACGCTCACCGGCGCGCTCCTGCTGCTGCGCGCACGATGCACCGACATCGAAAGAATGCTGGTGTTTGCGGTCGGCGGAATCGCCGTTGCCGCAACGACGTTCGTTGTCGCCACCTCACACGCACCGGCGCCCGGTCCCTGGATCGCTACGGTGACGACACTGGCGGTCGCCGCGGCGATGTATCTCGGCTTCGCCGGCCCGGCGCGACCCGCCTCGCCCGTTCTGCGCCGAGGCGCCGAACTGCTGGAGTGGCTAGCGCTGGCCACGATGGTTCCGCTGACCTGCTGGATAGGTGGACTCTATGGCGCGGCCCGGGGATTGAACCTCACATGATGGGGGCGTGCGCCGGCCGCCTGCTGGCGGTGTCGGGGATCACGCTGGCCTCGGCGTTCGGAACGCCGATGGCGCAGGCGTTTTCGCCGCCGGACATCGACGACAAGTGGTTGCCGAATCCCGCCTTGCCGGCGGCCCCGTGGCCAACCGTGCAACGCGAGGTGTGCGCGCCGATGACGGTGGACGCTGGACCGGGCCGCAACCAGCCGACGGGCCTGGGCGACCTGTCGGCGGTCTGGCCACTCACCCGCGGCGCCGGTCAACGGGTCGCGGTCATCGACACCGGAATCTCACGACACCGCCGGCTACCCGATGTGGTGCCCGGTGGCGACTACGTGTCCACTGGCGACGGCACGCAGGATTGCGACGCACACGGCACGCTGGTGGCCGGAATCATTGCGGCCACAGCCGATTCCAAGGCTGACGGCTTCAGCGGGGTCGCGCCGGAGGCCACGTTGATCAGCATTCGTCAGTCCAGCGCCAAGTTCGCCCCCGCCGGCGACCGGTCCCGCGTCGGCGTCGGCGACGTCGACACCCTGGCGAGGGCCGTCCGGACGGCCGCCGATCTAGGGGCCTCGGTGATCAACATTTCGTCGGTTGCGTGCGCACCGGTGGCCTCGGCGCTCGACGACCGCGCGCTGGGTGCGGCACTGGCCTACGCCGTCGACGTCAAAAATGCCGTCGTCGTGGCCGCGGCCGGCAATACCGGCGGCGCCGGTCAGTGTCCACCGCAGCGGGCCGACGCGACGTGGCAGACGATCACGGTCGCCGTCAGCCCCGCGTGGTACGACGACTACGTCCTGACCGTCGGCTCGGTGAATGTCCGCGGCGCGCCATCGCCATTCACGCTTGCCGGCCCCTGGGTGGACGTCGCCGCGCCCGGCGAGGCGGTGCCGTCGCTCGCGACGGAACCGGTATCCGGCACCAGCTACGCCGCTCCGGCGGTCAGCGGTCTGGCCGCGCTGATCCGGGCCCGCTTCCCGGCGTTGACCGCCCGCCAGGTGATGCAGCGCATCGAGACGACGGCGCATCATCCCCCCGCCGGATGGGATCCCTTCGTCGGCAACGGCACCGTCGACCCCGTCGCCGCCGTCAGCACCGGCACGGGCCCGGCCGCCGACAGCGCCGGCCCACCGCCGGCACCGGTGCCGATCGCCGCGTCGCCGTCGATCCCGCCGCGCGATTTGCGCGCGCGGGACACCGCGCTCCGGGGCGCCGCGGTCTGCCTGGTCGCGCTGACCGTCGCGTTGGGCACCGCGGCGATGAGGGGTCGTTCACGGCGAGCGCGCGACCACATCGCGTGCGATTGACGCGTTCTGTCGGCTCAACTCGGGCCCGGCCGGCAACAGCGTGAGCGCCGGCCACGGCGCCGGTCCCGCGTCGCCGAGGCCGAGATCGTGCGCGGCGGCGTCGTCATGAACGGCGAACCGCACCCCGGTGTCGGCGATCAGGTAGCGGGTGCCGGCCCGATCACCCGCCCGCACGTACACGCATGCGCCGGGCGGCACGTACGCGCCGTCCAACGCGGGGCCGTCGCCGTCGGCCTGCGCCAACGCCACCGGCGCCCGATCGGACGGGATCGGCAGCCCGACCTCCTCCAGAAGCGCGACCCCGGATGCCGCCCCCTCCCAGCCGGCGCACACGGTGCCGGCGGACTGGGAGAGCGCTGGCGCCCGGTCGGGAAAGAGGGTAACCGGCAGCTCGGCGACGACGGGAGCGGCGCGGATCGCATCCGGCGCCACGGTGACGGGGTTCGCCGTCCCCTGCGGGTTGCTGAGGCGCAATAGGTCGGCCGCCACCTCACCGATGCGCTGCACCCCCGCAGCCAGGACCGCGTAGTATTCGTCGCCGTCGGCCCGTGTGATGCGAAGCACACTGCCGACCGCGAATCCGGGCAGTTCCGGCGTCCTGGCGCCACGGCCGCGGATCCGTGGCGGCGCGATCGGCGGGGCTTCCGGCACGGCATTCAGCAATGCCTGCGAGACGAGCAGCGGTGTGCGGCCCTCGATGCGCAACGCGCGGACCACGGCGGCATCGTCGAGGTCCACCAGCGCCCGGTGGCCGTCGTAGAGCAGGTAGACGGGCGAGCCGGAAGGCGGAGCCACCAGGATCGCGTGCCCGGCGGCCAGGCGGTGCACCGCCGGCGCCTCGGAGCGACGGCCGATGATGACCGTCGTGGTGGTAGCGCCGGCGCTGGCGCATATCGACCAACCCACATCCCCCGGGGGCAGCGGTTTACCGAGAAATTGCGGGGCGCCCGGAATGCCCAGCAGCGGGCCGCGTTTGGTGGCGCTCAGGTCGAACTCGGTGACCGGCTGGGGGTCGGCGGACGTCGCCGCGATGAGCCGCGCGGAGGCCAGGTTGAGCACCGGATGCCAGACGTTGCCCACCCGGACGAAGAGGGCACCCGACTCCCGGCTCACCACGATCTGGGCGCGATCCAGCGCGACATGCGGTCGCAGCAAAGCGAGGACCGCGCAGCCCGCCACGACGACGGCCGTGACGACGCACCCGAGCGCCAGCGGTGCCGAGCGGGGGCGCAAACGAACCGCTGTCGCCCGGAAATTCTCGCCCAGCAACGCGCTTTCGGTGCGCCGCAGCAAATACCGATACGCGCTGGCATACAGCCACGTGGCCGGCTGACGCGGCACTGAATCTCCCCATATCGTGAATTCGTCAACGCCCACGGTAAGCCGCCGTTTCCGGGCGCCAGAGCGGTTATCCACAGGTCGCGGGAGTTTCGGCGCATAACAATTTGGGTAAAATTGGCCGGTGCAAACTCACCGTGTACTCGCCCCTGCGGCCCGTCGGGCCGGAGTCGCGCGGTCAGCGGGCCGTTTGATCGGCCTGGGTGCTTCTGCCCTGGTTATCGCTGCTGGCCTGCTCGCCGCCCCCGCCGCGGCGCCCAAAGCCTCCGCCGACGACTGCCCGGACGTCGAGGTCATCTTCGCCCGCGGCACCAACGAGCCGCCCGGCCTGGGTCGGGTCGGCGACGCGCTCGTGGACTCGCTGCGCCAGCAGACCAACGGCCTGAACATCCTGCCCTACGGGGTGAACTACGCCGCCAGCAAGCTGCAGCTGCACGGCGGCGACGGCGCCAACGACACCATCGACCGCGTCAAGAAGAGCGTGGAGAAGTGCCCCAACACCAAGATCGTGCTGGGCGGCTACTCCCAAGGCGCCTCGGTGATGGACATCGTGGCCGGCGTGCCGATCGGCGGCATCAGCTGGGGCAGCACCCTGCCCGCGCAATACGCCAGCAACATCGTGGCCGTCACCACCTTCGGCGACGTGGCCGACCGCGCCGGCGGCACCCTGCCCAGCCAGAGCAAGTTGCTGGGCTCCAAGGCCGTCGACTATTGCAACCCCAACGACCCGATCTGCCACGCCGGCCCCGGTAACGAGTGGAGCGGCCACACCGAGGGCTACGTTCCCGTCTACACCACCCAGGCCGCGGCGTTCGTCGCGCAGAAACTGGCGGCCGCCGGTGTCGGCCAGCAATCGCCCGCGTTCGGGCCGCCGCTAGGCCCCGTACCCGGGACTCCTGGA
Source organism: Mycobacterium sp. MUNTM1 (assembly GCF_054660795.1). NCBI lineage: Bacteria > Bacillati > Actinomycetota > Actinomycetes > Mycobacteriales > Mycobacteriaceae > Mycobacterium > Mycobacterium sp. MUNTM1. The sequence continues at coordinate 27,051 of NZ_BAAGDE010000022.1, read as the reverse complement.
TACGGCCCGCAGTCGCCCGGCTACGGCCAGCCGTCGCCCGTCTACGGACAGAACCCGCCCGGATCGGGCCCCTCGATCCACGACGGCACCGGCACCGCTCCGGCGCCCGCGCCGTCGCTGCCGACGCCGGCGACCGACTCACCGCAAGCACCTCTCGTCTAAATCGTTACCGTCGGGTTATCAACGCCCCCTTAACATCGCTGTGTGAGGCTTATCCCGTTAGGGCTGGGCATCGTCATCGGCGCGGTTGGCGCGTTATTGGTTGCTCCCCAATTGGTTCCGCGTGCGTCGGCGTCGTGTCCCGGCGTTGAGGTGGTGTTCGCCCGCGGCACCGACGAGCCGCCCGGCGTCGGCAAGGTGGGCGGTGCGTTCGTCAGCTCGCTGCGCGAGCAGACCCGCAAAAGCGTTGGCGCATATGCGGTGAACTACCCGGCCAGCAAGGACTTTCTTGCCGCGACCAACGGCGCCAACGACGCCAGCACCCACATCCAGCAGATGGCCGCCAACTGCCCCAACACCAAACTGGTGCTGGGCGGATACTCGCAGGGCGCCGCCGTCGTCGACATCGTCACGGCCGCACCGGTGTCCGGCCTCGGCTACCGCCAGCCATTGCCGCCCGCGGCCGCCGATCACGTCGCCGCGGTCGCCCTGTTCGGCAACCCGTCCGGCCGGGCGGGTCAGCTGATGAGCGCCCTGTCCCCGAATTTCGAGGGCAAAACCATCGACCTCTGCAACCCGGGCGACCCGATCTGCTCGAGCGGCATGCAGTGGAGTTCGCACCTGGGCTACGTCCCCGGATTGACCAACAAGGCAGCGAATTTCGTGGCGGCCAGGGTCTAGCCTTGGGCCACCGCCGGTACGGCGCGGCATGCGCCGCGTCCATCGCCGTGGCGTCGCTGCTCGCCCTGGCGGTCACGACATTCGCCGCGCCGGCGGCGTCGGCCGGGTGCCCCGGCGCCGAAGTGGTGTTCGCCCGCGGACGTGAGGAACCACCCGGCGTCGGCTACGTCGGCGCCGCGTTCGTCAATTCCCTGCGCGCCAAGACGCGGATGCCGGTCGGGGCCTATGGGGTCAACTATCCGGCCGACGTGAGTCCGGCCAAGGGCGCCAACGACATGAGCGCCCACATCCAGCAGATGGCGCGCATGTGCCCGAACACCCGTGAGGTGCTGGGCGGCTATTCGCTGGGCGCCGCCTCCGCCGACCTCGTGGTCGCGGTGACCGAACCGGCATTCGGGTTCACCAACCCGCTACCGCCGGCCCTGGATCAGCAGGTCGCGGCGGTGGCCCTATTCGGTAACGGCACCCGCGGAATCCTTGGCCCAGTCCCCGATTTCAGCCCCGCCTTCGCCGGCAAGACGATCGACGTGTGCGCCAAGGGCGACCCGATCTGTTCCGGCGGCTTGAACTGGCCGTCGCATCTACAGCCCTCCTACATCGACTCCGGACTGGTCGACCAGGCCGCCGGTTTCGTGGCCGCCAGGCTGTGACCGCTCAGTCGCGCGAGCGGATATCCCGGGTGATCAGGTTGCGCGCGGCCAGCTGGTCATCGGGTGGATAGTCGACGCCGATCAGCGACAACCCGTGCGCGGGCGCGGCGGCGAAGTCGCTGGAACGCTCTGTGGCGCTGAGTAATTCGCGGCAATACGAGACCGGGCGGCGGTGTTCGCCGACGGCCAGCAGCGCGCCGACCAGTGAACGCACCATCGACCAGCAGAACGCGTCGGCGCTGACCTGCGCGGTGATCAGGTCACCGTCGCGGGCCCACTCCAGCCGCTGCAGGTCGCGGATGGTGGTGGCGTTCTCACGGTGACGGCAGAACGCGGCAAAATCGTGCAACCCCAGCAGGTCTCGCGACGCGGCGGCCATCGCCTCGATGTCCAGCGGACGCGGCCAGGCGGTGACATAGCGGGCCTGCAGCGGCTGCACGCCCCACGGCGCGGTCGAGATCCGATACTCATAGTGCCGCCGCAACGCCGAGAACCGGGCGTCGAAACCCGCAGGGGCGCGGCCGATATCGACGACCCGGACGTCGGTGGGCAAAAATCGGCCCAGCCGGCGCAGCAGCGGCAGAAACTCGGGCTCACCGACATGCGGCGCGCGCGGGTAGGCATTCGGCAGCGCCTCGAGCGGCACGTCGACGTGGGCCACCTGTCCGGTGGCGTGGACTCCGGCGTCGGTGCGTCCCGCCGCGCGCAGCCGCACCGGCGTGCGAAAGACGGTCGTCAGCGCCTCGTCGAGAATTCCGGCCACGGTCCGCTGGCCGGCCTGGGCGGCCCAGCCCGCGAAACCTGTTCCGTCGTAAGCGATATCAAGCCGCAGACGGACGTCCTCGCTAACTCTCGTCAGCCTCGTCGTTCGCCTCGGCGGCTTCGGCCTCGGCCCGTGCGGCCACGGCCTTCTCGGCCTTGTCCTCGGCTTCGGCCTGCGCCTTGGTCGGCTCGGCCTCGGCCGTGGTCTCCTCGACCTCGGCGGTGGCCTCCTCGGCCGTCGGGCCGACGGCTTGCTGCGGCTCGACAGCCGCCTGAGGTGCCGCCGCTGCCGCGACAGGAGCGTCAGACTTCTTGGAAGCCTTCACCCGACGAGCCCGATCGGCCTCGGAGGTGACCGTCTTCTCCCGCACCAGCTCGATCACGGCCATGGGCGCGTTGTCGCCCTTGCGCGGCTCGACCTTGATGATGCGGGTGTAGCCGCCGTTGCGGTCGGCGTAGAACGGGCCGATCTCCGCGAACAGGGCGTGCACCACGTCCTTGTCGCGGATCTTCTTCAGCACCTCTCGACGGTTGTGCAGCGCACCCTTTTTCGCGTGGGTGATCAGCTTCTCCGCGTACGGCCGCAACGCCCGCGCCTTGGGCTCGGTCGTCTTGATCCGGCCGTGCTCGAACAGGGAGGTGGCCAGGTTGGCGAGAAGCGCCTTCTGGTGCGAAGACGACCCGCCGAGGCGAGGTCCCTTGGTGGGCTTGGGCATTGCGACTATCTCCTAATTGGGGCCGGCCCCCGTATCAGGTAGGGCCGGGACGGAATTCTTTACAGCTGTTCGGTTTCCGCGTAGTCCTGGTCGTCGTAGGACGCCTCGTTGGACCAGGTGCCGGTGGCGACGTCGTAGCCCGCGACCTGCGAGGGGTCGAAGCTCGGCGGGCTGTCCTTGAGCGACAGGCCCAGCTGGTGCAGCTTGACCTTCACCTCGTCGATGGACTTCTGACCGAAGTTGCGGATGTCGAGCAGGTCGGACTCGGTGCGGCTGACCAGCTCACCGACGGTGTGCACACCCTCGCGCTTGAGGCAGTTGTAGGACCGCACCGTCAGGTCCAGGTCATCGATGGGCAGCGCGAACGACGCGATGTGGTCGGCCTCGGCCGGCGACGGCCCGATCTCGATGCCCTCGGCCTCGACGTTGAGTTCGCGTGCCAGACCGAACAATTCGACCAGGGTCTTACCCGCGGACGCCAGGGCGTCGCGGGGGTTGATCGAGCTCTTGGTCTCGACGTCCAGGATCAGCTTGTCGAAGTCGGTGCGCTGCTCGACACGGGTGGCGTCCACCTTGTAGGTGACCTTGAGCACCGGCGAGTAGATGGAATCGACCGGGATGCGGCCGATTTCGGCACCGGAGGCGCGGTTCTGCACGGCGGGCACGTAGCCACGGCCGCGCTCGACGACCAGCTCGACCTCGAGCTTGCCCTTGTCGTTCAGCGTCGCGATGTGCAGGTCGGGGTTGTGCACGGTGACACCAGCGGGCGGCACGATGTCCCCCGCGGTGACCTCACCCGGGCCCTGCTTGCGCAGGTACATGGTGACCGGCTCGTCCTCCTCGGAGGACACCACCAGGCTCTTGAGGTTCAAGATGATCGCGGTGACGTCTTCCTTGACGCCCGGCACGGTGGTGAACTCGTGCAGCACGCCGTCGATGCGGATGCTGGTGACGGCGGCACCCGGAATCGAGGACAGCAGCGTCCGGCGCAACGAATTGCCCAGGGTGTAACCGAATCCCGGCTCCAGCGGCTCGATGACGAACTGGGAGCGGCTGTCGGTGAGGACTTCCTCCGACAAGGTGGGTCGCTGAGAGATCAGCATGGTGTTTCTTCTTCTCCTTCTCGGCACCCGCTATTTGATGCCGTCAAGACCTGCGCCGGGTTGCGCGCAGGGGGTCCTTACTTCGAGTAGAACTCGACGATGAGCTGCTCGGTGAGCGGCACGTCGATCTGCGCCCGCTCCGGCAGCTGGTGCACGAGGATGCGCTGACGCTCCCCCACGACCTGCAGCCAGCTCGGGATCGGTCGGTCGCCCGCCGTCTCCCGCGCGATCTGGAACGGCACGGTGTTCAGCGAGCCGTCCCGCACGTCGATGATGTCGTACTGCGACACCCGGTAGCTGGGCACGTTGACGTGCACGCCGTTGACGCTGAAGTGTCCGTGGCTGACCAGCTGACGCGCCATCCGGCGGGTACGAGCCAGGCCGGCGCGGTACACGACGTTGTCCAGCCGGCTTTCCAGGATGCGCAGCAGCTCTTCACCCGTCTTACCGGGCTGGCGCACGGCCTCTTCGTAGTAGCGACGGAACTGCTTCTCCATCACGCCGTAGGTGAAGCGGGCCTTCTGCTTCTCCTGCAGCTGCAGCAAGTATTCGCTCTCCTTGATCCGCGCGCGGCCGTGCTGGCCGGGCGGGTAGGGGCGCTTCTCGAACGCCTGGTCGCCGCCGACGAGGTCGGTGCGCAGCCGGCGCGACTTGCGGGTAACGGGTCCGGTGTAACGAGCCATTGGGTTCTTTTCCTCCTAGACCCTGCGTCGCTTCGGGGGGCGAACGCCGTTGTGCGGCTGGGGGGTGACGTCGGAGATCGCGCCGACCTCCAGACCGGCGGCCTGCAGCGACCGGATCGCCGTCTCCCGGCCCGAGCCCGGGCCCTTCACGAACACGTCAACCTTCTTCACACCGTGCTCCTGCGCCTTGCGGGCCGCGTTCTCGGCGGCCAGCTGCGCGGCGAACGGCGTCGACTTCCGCGAGCCCTTGAACCCGACGTGACCCGACGACGCCCAGGCGATGACGTTGCCCTGCGGGTCGGTGATCGTCACGATCGTGTTGTTGAACGTGCTCTTGATGTGGGCGGCACCGTGCGGGACGTTCTTCTTTTCCCGGCGACGGGTCTTCTGCCCCTTCTTGGGGGCAGCGGCTGCCTTCTTGGCTGGTGGCATGGGTGATTACCTGGCCTTCTTCTTGCCGGCGATGGTGCGCTTGGGGCCCTTGCGGGTGCGCGCGTTGGTCTTGGTCCGCTGGCCGCGCACCGGCAGGCCGCGGCGGTGCCGCAGACCCTGGTAGCAACCAATCTCGATCTTGCGCCGGATGTCGGCCTGAACCTCGCGGCGCAGGTCACCCTCCACCTTCAGGTTCGCTTCGATGTAGTCACGCAAGTGGGTCAGCTGGTCATCGGTCAGGTCCCGGGTGCGCAGGTTCCGGTCGATGCCGGTAGCTGCCAGGATCTCGTTCGACCGGGTGCGGCCGACGCCGAAGATATAGGTCAGCGCGATCTCCATCCGCTTGTCACGCGGAAGATCGACGCCTACTAGTCGAGCCATAGGTGGCGTTTCCTCTTTTTCTAGGCGGAGGTCTGATCCCAGCCCGTTCCCTGCCCAAAACAACTTGAGCTCGGGGCCCGGCCTCCGACCGGGCGTAGATGAGCTGGCCCATCTCTAAAGATGCGAGCCGCTCAGTGGTGCTGGGAGGTCTGCATTCAGTTGTTCTCGGTTGGATCGTCCGACTCCTCCACAGTCCGTTTCACCGGACTGCATCGTCGCCGGACGGGCAGGCCCACTAGCCCTGGCGCTGCTTGTGGCGCGGATCGGAGCAGATCACCATGACCCGCCCATGCCGACGGATCACCCTGCACTTGTCACAGATTGGCTTGACGCTCGGGTTCACCTTCACGGCTGTTCGATCCTGTTCTGTATTCGTTCGTAGGTTTTCTGATCAGGCGCTTTACTTGTACCGGTACACGATGCGGCCGCGGGACAGGTCGTAGGGAGACAACTCCACCACCACCCGGTCCTCGGGCAGGATGCGGATGTAGTGCTGCCGCATCTTGCCGCTGATGTGGGCAAGCACCTTGTGGCCGTTCTCCAGCTCAATGCGGAACATCGCATTGGGCAGAGGCTCGACCACCCGGCCTTCCACCTCGATGGCGCCGTCCTTCTTGGCCATAACTACGTAAAAATCCTCGCCGTATAGTTTCGTTCTCGTCTGCGCCTAGCCGACGCAGCATTGCACCGACTTGGAACGTGAGCCGGTGACAGGAAATTCCTAGGGACTTGGCACACAAAAAGTCGGCGCGGATGCCGCACCGTTGTTCCACGATACCTGGTTATTCCGCTCCACCAAAATCGCTGTCGGCGCAACGCGGCCCACCTCACTCGACCTCCCGCAGGGCCGCTGACGAGCGCATACTTAACGCCGATGACCAACCCCTCGAGCCCGCGCAAGCCCGTCATGTTGACCGTCGACGACGATCCGTCGGTGTCCCGGGCGGTCGCCCGCGACCTGCGCCGCCACTACGGCGAGGAGCATCGGATCGTGCGCGCGGAGTCCGGGCCCGACGCGCTGGGCACGCTCAAGGAGCTCAAGCTGCGCGGCGAGACCGTCGCGCTGCTGATCGCCGACTACCGGATGCCGCAGATGAGCGGCATCGAGTTCCTCGAGCAAGCGATGGACCTGTATCCGGGGGCCCGCCGCGTGCTGCTGACCGCCTACGCCGACACCCACGCCGCCATCGACGCGATCAACGTCGTCGACCTGGACCACTACCTGCTCAAGCCGTGGGATCCCCCGGAGGAGAAGTTCTACCCCGTCATCGACGGGCTGCTGGAGGCCTGGCGGGCCGCACCCGAGCACCCCATCCCGCACACCAAGGTGATCGGCCACCGCTGGTCGGCGCGGTCCTGGCAGGTCCGCGACTTCCTGGCCCGCAACGGCCTCTACTACACGTGGTTCATGGCCGACGAGCCCGCCGGCGAGCGGCTGCTCAGCGCGGCCGGCGAAGACGGCAGGCGGCTGCCGGTGGTGGTCACCCAGCGCGGCGACACCCTGGTCGAGCCCACCGACGCGCAGCTGGCCGAGACCCTGGGCCTGACCACCACGCCGTCGCAGGAGTTCTACGACCTGATCGTGGTCGGCGGCGGCCCCGCGGGCCTGGCCGCGGCCGTGTACGGCGCCTCCGAGGGGCTGCGCACGGTGCTCATCGAGCACACCGCCACCGGCGGTCAGGCCGGGCAGAGCTCGCGCATCGAGAACTACCTGGGCTTCCCGGACGGGGTGTCGGGCGGGCAGCTGGCCGACCGCGCCCGCCGGCAGGCGGAGAAGTTCGGCGCCGAGCTGATCACCGCTCGCAAGGCCACCGCCCTCGAGGTGAGCGGATCCAAGCGCACCGTGCGGTTCGCCGACGGCGGCTCGATCGACGCGCACGCGGTCATCCTGGCCACCGGCGTCGCCTACCGCCAGCTGCAGGCCGAGGGCTGCACCGAGCTGACCGGCTGCGGCATCTACTACGGCGCGGCCATCTCGGTCGCCCCGGAGTGCGAGGACGAAGAGGTCTACGTGATCGGCGGGGCCAACTCCGCCGGCCAGGCCGCCATGTACCTGTCCCGGACGGCCAAGTCGGTCAACATCGTGGTGCGGGCCCCGTCGCTGGAGGCGTCGATGTCCTACTACCTGATCCAGCAGATCGAGGCGAACCCCAAGATCACCGTGCTGACCTGCACCGAGGTGCAGCGCGCCGCCGGCGACGGCCACCTCGAACAGCTACGCCTGGTCAACAACCGCACCGGCGAGACCGAGGATGTCACCTGCGGGCGGATGTTCATCTTCATCGGCGCCGCCCCGCGCACCGACTGGCTGGACGGGGTGCTGGCCCGCGACGATCACGGGTTCATCCTGACCGGTCCGGACCTGCGCAACGTGTGCGGCTGGACGCTGGACCGCCCGCCGCACCACCTGGAGACCAGCGTGCCCGGGGTGTTCGCCACCGGCGACGTCCGCTCCACGTCGGCCAAACGGGTGGCCGCCGCCGTCGGTGAGGGTTCGATGGCGGTCATGCTGGTGCACCGATACCTGGCCGAAGCATGACCGGCGCCGACTCCGTGACCGCCAAGACGCCCTGCGAGCCCGACGAGCTGCGCAGCCTGTTCCTGTTCGAGGCGCTCACCGACGAGCAGCTCGCGGTGTTGTGCAGCAACGGGCACATCCAGTACTACGAGCCGGGTCCGATCTGCGTCGAGGGTGAACCGGCGACCTGCTTCTACGTCCTGATCGAGGGCGAGCTGACCATGACCAAGCTCTCCGGCGGCCAGGACATCGAGACCAACCGCACCTCGCAGCGCGGCGTGTACTGCGGGGCCTGGCGGGCGTTCACGGGTGGCAAGCAGAAGAGTTACGACGCCTCGGTGCACGTGACCAAGCCGTCGCGCTTCTTCGTGATGGACGCGCCGGTGTTCGCGCAGTTCATGAAGGACCAGTTCCCCATGGCGGTGCACCTGCTCGACGGCATCGCCGTCGGCACCGACCGCACCCGGCGGATCATCGACAACCGCGAGAAGCTGTTGGCGCTGGGCCGGCTGTCGGCCGGGCTGACGCACCAGCTGAACAATCCCGCCGCGGCGATCTCGCGCTCCGCGGCGGATCTGCGCGAACGCGTGGCCAACATGCGCCACAAGCTGGCGATGCTCGCCGACGGCACCATCACCGCCGAGGCGCTGAGCGCGCTGGTGCAGCTGCAGGAGCGGGTCGCCGAACAGGTGGCCAAGTCGGCCTCGCAGCATCTGAGCGCGCTGGAGACCTCCGACCGCGAGGACGCCGTCGGCGACTGGCTGGAAGACCACGGCATCGAGGGCGGGTGGGACATCGCGCCGACGTTCGTCGAGGGCGGCATCGACACCGATTGGCTGGAGCGGATTTCCGCGGTCAGCCAGGAGCTCGCGTCGACATCGCTGGAGCAGGCGATCCGATGGATCAACTACACCATCGAGAGCGAGCTGCTGATGAACCAGATTCTGGAAGCGAGCAAACGGATTTCGGCGCTGGTCGCCGACGCCAAGCAGTATTCGCAGCTGGATCGGGCCCCGTTCCAGGTGACAAACGTGCACGATCTGCTGCGCAGCACGCTGGTGATGTTCGCCGATCGATTGACCAAGGATGCGGGCCGGGACGCCGGCACCCAGCCCGTCGTCACGGTGGTCAAGGAATTCGACCAGACGCTGCCCGAAATCCCTTGCTATCCAGGCGATCTCAATCAGGTGTGGACCAACATCATCGACAACGCGATCGCCGCGATGCGCGAGACCGGCGGCACGCTGACCATCCGCACCTGCCGGGAGGGTGAGAAGCTGGCCCGCATCGAAATCTGCGACACCGGCCCGGGGATACCCGAGGACGTCCGCGAGCACATCTTCGAGCCGTTCTTCACCACCAAGCCCTTCGGCGAGGGCACCGGGCTGGGCCTGGACCTGGCGTTCAACATCGTGGTGAAGAAGCATCGCGGGGACCTGCGGGTGGAATCCAGGCCCGGCGACACCCGGTTCATCGTGCTGCTGCCGCTCAAGGCGCCCGCCGCCGGCGTCGCCGGTGCCGTGCTCGACGACACCGAGGAGGACGTGGCCGACCCGGAATAGCTTTCACCGGGCACGGGTTGGGAACACCATGACCGATGCAGCGAGCAAACCCAATCTCGGCCGGTTCGGATCGTTCGGACGCGGCGTCACACCTGAGCAGGCCAGAGACATCGAAGCGCTGGGCTACGGCGCCGTCTGGGTCGGCGGCTCACCGCCCGCCGAGCTGGCCTGGGTCGAGCCCCTCCTGGAGGCGACCACGACGCTGCAGGTGGGCACCGGCATCGTCAACATCTGGACCGCGGCCGCCAAGCCGGTGGCCGAGTCCTTCCACCGCATCGACAAGGCCTACCCGGGCCGCTTCCTGCTGGGCATCGGTGTCGGCCATCCCGAGGCGCACACCGAGTACCGCAAGCCCTACGACGCCCTGGTCGACTACCTCAAGCAGCTCGATGATTACGGCGTACCCGCCAACCGCCGGGTGGTGGCGGCGCTGGGCCCGCGCGTGCTGAAGCTGTCTGCGGAACGCTCGGCCGGGGCGCACCCCTACCTGACCACCCCGGAACACACCGCGAAGGCCCGCGACATCATCGGGCCGTCGGCGTTCCTGGCGCCCGAGCACAAGGCGATCCTGACCACCGACGCCGAGAAGGGCCGGGCGGTCGGGCGCAAGGCGCTCGACGTCTATTTCAACCTCGCCAACTACCGAAACAACTGGAAGCGGCTGGGTTTCACCGAGGACGAGGTCACCCGGCCGGGCAGCGACCGCCTGGTCGACGCGGTCGTCGCATATGGCACCGTGGACCAGATCGCGGCGCGGCTCAAAGAACACCTCGACGCCGGCGCCGATCACGTCCCCGTGCAGGTTCTGACGAAGGATGAAAACCTTGTCTCGGCGCTGGCCGAACTGGCGGGGCCGCTGGGGTTGAAACAGTCCTGACATGGCGTAGGGGGAGCAGATGACCGAGGGAGTTTCGCTCAAGCCCGAGCTGGGCCGGTTCGGCGTGTGGTTGCCCACCCGGTCCATCTCCCCCGAGTTGGCCGCGGGCATCGAATCCCTGGGCTACGGCGCCGCGTGGATCGGTGGATCGCCGGACGCCGACCTGTCCTGGGCCGACCCGGCCCTGGCGGGCACGACGTCGCTGCAGTTGGCCACCGGGATCGTCAACATCTGGAACGCCCCCGCCCCGCAAGTCGCCGAATCCTTCCACCGCATCGAATCCGGCCATCCGGGAAGGTTTTTGCTGGGCGTCGGGGTGGGCCATCCGGAGCACACGCAGGAATACGTGAAGCCCTACGATGCCCTGGCCTCCTACCTCGACGAACTCGACGCGGCCCTGGTGCCGACCAGCCGACGGGTGGTCGCGGCGCTCGGGCCGCGGGTGCTGGGCCTCGCGGCGCGGCGCAGCGCCGGTGCGCACCCGTACCTGACCACGCCGGAACACACCGCCAAGGCGCGCGATTTGCTCGGCGGTGCAGTGTATTTGGCTCCCGAACACAAGGTGGTGCTCACCACCGACGCGGAGCAGGCCCGCGCGATCGGGCGTCAGACCGTGGAGTTCTACCTGGGCCTGAGCAACTACGTGAACAACTGGCTGCGCCTGGGATTCGCCGAAGCCGACGTGCACAAGCCCGGCAGCGACAGGTTGATCGACGCGGTGGTCGCCTACGGCACCCCGGAGGACATCGCGCGGCGGTTGGGTGAACATCTGGAGGCCGGAGCCGATCACGTGGCGATCCAGGTGCTGGGCGCCCACGACGAAGCAACGCTGCTACCTGCGCTAAGTGAATTGGCCGCAGCTCTGGGGCTAACTCGCGCAAACTGACCGATCGGCTCCGTTAGGGTTTGGGCATGCGGTTACTGGTCACCGGCGGCGCTGGATTCATCGGCGCCAACTTTGTGCACAGCACGGTCCGCGAACACCCCGAGGACTCCGTGACGGTGCTCGACGCCATGACCTATGCGGGTCGGCGCGAGTCGCTGGCCGACGTCGAGGACTCGATCGAGCTGGTGGTCGGTGACGTCACCGACGCCGAGCTGGTGTCGCGGCTGGTCGCCGAATCCGACGCGGTGGTGCATTTCGCCGCCGAGAGCCACGTCGACAACGCGCTGGACAGCCCCGAACCGTTCCTGCACACCAACATCGTCGGCACCTTCACCATCCTGGAGGCGGTGCGACGTTACGGCGTGCGGCTGCACCACATCTCGACCGACGAGGTCTATGGCGACCTGGAGCTCGACGACCCGCAGCGGTTCACCGAGGCGACGCCCTACAACCCGTCCAGTCCGTATTCGGCGACCAAAGCCGCCGCCGACATGCTGGTGCGCGCCTGGGTGCGCTCGTATGGGGTGCGCGCCACGATCTCCAACTGCTCCAACAACTACGGGCCGTATCAGCACGTCGAGAAGTTCATCCCGCGCCAGATTACCAACGTGCTCACCGGCCGGCGGCCCAAGCTGTACGGCGCCGGCGCCAACGTCCGCGACTGGATTCACGTCGACGACCACAACAGCGCGGTGCGGCGCATCCTGGACAAGGGCGAGATCGGGCGCACCTACCTGATCAGCTCCGAGGGCGAGCGCGACAACCTGACCGTGCTGCGCACGCTGTTGCAGATGATGGGCCGCGAGCCCGACGATTTCGACCACGTCACCGATCGCGTCGGCCACGATCTGCGTTACGCCATCGACCCGTCGACACTGTATGACGAATTGTGTTGGGCGCCAAAGCATACCGACTTCGAGGAGGGGCTGCGTGCCACCATTGACTGGTATCGCGCGAACGAATCGTGGTGGCGTCCGTTGAAAGACACCTCGGAAGCTCGCTACGAAGAGCGTGGGCAGTAGCGTGGACGTTCGCGAACTGAAAGTTCCCGGCGCCTGGGAGATCACCCCTACCGTGCACGGCGATTCGCGCGGCCATTTCTTCGAATGGCTCACCGACAAGGGCTTTCGCTCCTTCGCGGGCCATCGCCTGGACGTCCGGCAGGCCAATTGCTCGGTGTCGTCGGCCGGTGTGCTGCGCGGACTGCATTTCGCCCAGGTACCGCCGAGCCAGGCCAAGTACGTGACCTGCGTTCGCGGTTCGGTGTTCGATGTCGTCGTCGACATTCGGGTGGGTTCGCCGACGTTCGGGCAATGGGATTCAGTTCTGCTCGACGACACCGATCACCGAACGATCTACCTGTCCGAAGGCCTGGGGCACGGCTTCCTGGCGCTGCAAGACAATTCGACGGTGATGTATCTGTGCTCGGCGGAATACAATCCGCAGCGCGAACACACGATCTGCGCAACCGATCCGGCGCTGGGCATCGACTGGCCGCTGGTGGACGGCGCTCCGCCCAACCTGTCCGACCGCGATGCCGCGGCGCCCAGCCTCGAGGAAGTGCGCGCCTCCGGCCTGCTGCCGACCTGGGACGAGACAACGGCTTTCATCGACGGTCTGCGCGGCTGACGGCGCATGCCGGCGTAGCCAGACACGCTTGTAGCCAGGTCAATTGATGGCGGACGCGTCGGCTCGCCGCTTTGCTAGACACGCATAAATCGGCGGTGCGTTTGCGGTCACCTGATCCATCGGATAACGTGAAGCGGCCATTTTCTCTCTTTGAGGGCGCTAAGATTGCGCCGATGATGCCGATGACGCCCGATGCGGGTGGCGGGGGACGCCGATGAAGCTAGGGCAGGTTTTCGATCCGCGAAGTAACGCGCTGAACGCATGGCGGTTAGCGCTCGCGGCGGAAGTCATCTTCTGGCACACCTACCCGGTTCGCGGCCATCTGCCCTCGCTGCGGGCCGTTCTGCAACTCCTGCTGTCCGTCGGGGTGGACGGGTTCTTCGCGATCTCCGGATTCCTCATCACCGCGAGCTGGCTGAGCAACCCGAAGCTGCGCGAATACCTCGCCGCCCGTGCCCTGCGCATCCTGCCCGGCTTCTACGTCTGCATGATCGTGACGGCCTTCGTGTTCGCCCCGCTCAGCGTGGCGATCCAGGGCGGTTCTCCGACCAAGCTGCTGTTCTCGTTCGCGCCGTTCGAGTACGTCCTGAAGAACATCGCGGTCCTGTGGCTCAAGCCGGATGTGGGCGGCACGCCGTTCAACATCCCCAACGCCGGCATCTGGAACGCTTCGCTGTGGTCACTGTTCTGGGAAGTGATGTGCTATCTGGTCGTCGCCGCCATCGGCGTGGCCGGACTGGCCAACCGCCGGTGGGTCTCCCCGGTGATATTGGTGGTGGCCGCCATCGGGGCGTCCATGATGCCCCCGGTCACCTTCCCCGAGGTGTTCAACAAGCCGACCGGCAACGTGGGCATCGTCATCGTCTTCCTGGCGTGCCGGGCCGCGATCATGTTTGCCGCCGGAGCGCTGCTCTATCAGTGGCGCGACGTGATTCCGGCCCGCTGGTCGCTGGTCGCGGTGAGCGTGGTCATCGTGCTGGTGGCCGGCCAACTGCCGGACTACCGGGTGGTCGCCGCCGTGCCGCTGGCCTACGCGGTCATCGTCTCCGGGTCCCTGCTGCACAACAAGCGATTGCGGTTGCGCACCGACGTGTCCTACGGCATGTACATCTACGCGTATCCGACCCAGCAGCTGCTGGCGGTCCTCGGGCTGCTCAGCCTGAATCCGATCGTGTTCTGCCTGACCGTGGCGCTGGCCACGCTGCCGCTGGCCGCGGCGAGCTGGTTCCTGGTCGAAAAGCCGGCGAGGTCGCTCAAGGCGCGACTGCGACGGAGATCTGCCGACTCCCGCGGGCAAGCGGCCATGGCGATGCCGCCGGAGGTTCCCGGTGCCGCATAGCCACGATCGCGGCAATGTGAAGACGCAAGACGCGGCGCCACCGGCAAAGGATCGCGGGGCGGCGACCTGATCAAGGCCACCGCCCGCGTCGGCGCCCGTCGACTTTCGGCCCGTACGATGGCGCCGGTGACGAGTGGTGTGCAGGGGGCGGAGGCTGGATGAAACTAGGGCAGGTATTCGATCCGCGAAGAAACGCGCTCAACGCACTTCGGTTGGCGCTGGCGGCCGAGGTGATGCTCTTCCACTCGTGGCCCATCACCGGCCACATGCCGCCCAAGGCGACCCTGCAGCTGTTCTTCTCGGTCGGCGTCGACGGATTCTTTGCGATCTCGGGCTTCCTGATCACCCGGAGCTGGCTCACCGACCCACGACTGCGTGACTATCTCACCGCCCGCGCGCTGCGTATTCTGCCCGGCTTCTACATCTGCCTGCTGGTGACCGCGTTCGTCTTCGCACCGCTCAGCATGCTGATCCAAGGTGGTTCGGCCACCAAGCTGCTCGCGTCCACCGCCCCGCTCTTGTACGTCGTGAAGAACAGCGCGATCGCCTACCTGCAGCCCACCATCGACGGAACGCTGCACGGCGTGCCGGGCGGACCCGCCTGGAACGGTTCCATGTGGTCGCTGATCTGGGAACTGTTGTGCTACCTCTTCGTTGCCGCCATCGGCCTGGCGGGCCTGGGCAATCGCCGCTGGATCTCCCCCGCGGTTCTGGTAGTGGCAACGCTGGCGGCGTTGGTCGTTCCGCCCCTGACCTTCCCCGGGGTGTGGACCATTCCGCAGCTCGCGGTGCGCTCGGCCATCATGTTCGCGGCCGGAGCCATCATGTACCAGTGGCGCGACGTCATCCCCGCCCGATGGTCGCTCGTCGCCGTCTGCGTCGTCATCGTCGCGGCGGCCGGGGTGCTGCCCGATTACCGGGTGGTCGCTGCGCTTCCGCTGGCCTACGCCGTCGTCGTGTCGGGCTCCCTGCTCAAGAGCGAGCGGTTGAGGCTGCGCACCGATCTGTCCTACGGCGTCTACATCTACGCATTCCCGGCCCAGCAATTGCTGGCCGTCAGCGGGCTCGCGACGCGCCTGCACCCGGTGCTGTTCTTTCTCGTCTCGGTGGCGACCACCCTGCCGCTTGCCGCGGTGAGCTGGTTCCTCATCGAGAAACCCTCGATGTCCCTCAAGCGCCGGCTTCGGGTCAAGTGGTCGGCTCCCGTCGCGTCGAGCTCCGACGAGCCCGGGCCGGTCGGCGCGGCCGACGCCCGGGCTGACCAGCCGGCTCCGGAGGCCCCGGGCGCCGCGTAGCCCCGCCCGGCCGCGAGCACGCCCGCTTACAGCGGCATTGGGGCATACCATTGGCAGGCCGATGGCTCTCGGGCAGGTATTCGATGCGCGAAATAACGCGCTGAATGTGTGGCGGCTGGTACTGGCCGCCCGTCTGCAACCCTTCGCGCTGTTCTTCGTGGCCGCAATGGCCGCGCTGCCGCTCGCGGCGGCAAGCTGGTTCCTCATCGAACGGCCCTCGCTGTCACTCAAACGCCGGCTCAAGCGACGGTGGTCTGGCCGCGTCGAGGCCGAAGGCGTCCACCAAGCCCCCACAGCACCACCGTGGCCACCTCGGCCGCCACGCTGACGGCCGCATACGGTGCCGGCTCCCACCCCCGTTCGGCGAAGCCGGACAGCCCGACGGTGCGCGACAAGACGAACGCGACCAAAGAGCCGGCCGCCACCGCGGCGCTGGCCCAGCGCAGCCACGCGGGACCGCCGACCAGGATCAGCAGCGCGAGCGAAAATGAAAGGCTGGCTTGGGCCATGAACGCGGGACCGATCTGCGGAATGTGTTGATAGCCATGCATATAGAGGTAGGCGTGGCTGGCGGCGCTGATGATCAACGACGCGACCAGGCCGAGCCGGATCAGGGTGTTCGTCAAAGTCATTGCAGTGCAGTCTCCTTCAAGGCCAGGGCCACCTCTCCCCTGGTGTAGCTGACCTCGCGGATGCCCAGCGCGTCGCGCAGCTTGCCGGCCGGCAGCGTGACCGGCTTGGGCGCGGGCCCGTCACCCGGTCGGGGCAGCGGGTACGCGGTGGTGGTGCCGCTGTAGAACGCGACGTTGCCCTCCGTCTTGGAGAACAGTTGGTGGACATGGCCGTTGAGGCACGTGACCGACGAGAACCGGCGCAGGTAGCTCAGCGCCTGGGTGGCATCGTCGGTGCCCCAGCCCCACTGCGGGTACATCGCGAACAGCGGGATGTGGCTGAACACGATGATGGGGGTATCGCTGGACAGGCGCGCGACGTCCTTCTTGACGAAGTCCAGCTGATCGGCACCCAGATGCCCGAGCTTGCGCAGATTCAATGTGTTGACCAACGCGATCAGGTGCACACCGGCGATGTCTTGGCTGTACCACCCGTCGCCAACCGAGCCGGCGCCGAACGTGTTTCGGTACTTCTGGCCCGCGTCATCGATCGAGTCGTGCTCCCCCGGCACGGTGAACACGTGCGGCGTCTTGAGGCCGGTCATCAGCTGCTTCACCTGGTCGAACTGCTCCGGAGTGGACAGGTGGGTGAGGTCTCCGGTGTGGATGACGAAATCCGGTGTGTACCCGAGGTTGTTGACCTGATCGATCGCGTGCCCGAACGTACCGGCGACGTCCGGGTTGGGCGCCCCGGTGAAACCGATATGGCTGTCGCTGATCTGGGCGAACCGCAGGGTGGGCCGGCCCGCCGCGTGCTGTGCCTTCGCCTGGCCGGCGACGTGCGAGAGGACCTCGCCGCCGGTTACCGCGAACCCGACGGCCGCCCCGAACCAGGCCGTGTGCCTGATGAGCTGGCGGCGGGTCATGCCGTTCGCCTGGTCGCTCATCCCGTCACCACCACGGTGCCGCGCATCATCGGGTGGATCGAGCAGACGTAGTCGAAAGTCCCTGCGGTGGGGAACGTATGGGTGAAGGTGGCTCCGGTTCCCATCCCGGGTGAGTGAAATGAGCCGTCGCTGGCGGCCACCGTGTGGGGTTCTTCGTCGCGGTTGGTCCACGTGACGGTGGTCCCGGCGGGCACGGTCAAGGTCACCGGCGCGAACGCGAAACCGTCGATGGTGACCTGGTCGCCGCGCACCGGAGCCGCCGGAGCGGTGATCGACATTCCGGTGGTGGGGGCGGCGGTGGTGGCCACCGGCCGTGACTGGGAGCAACCGGCCAACAGCAGCACACCCGCGGCCGCCATGGCCGCCGAACCGCGAAGCATGGGGATATCCATGCCCAGAGATAGGGCGGCGGGTTACACCGCTCAGGTCGGCCGCTCGGTGCGCGGCGGGGCGAATACCTCGATGACCCCGTCGACCTCGCGAACCATCAATGCGGGCAACGGCTTCGGCGCGATCGGCAGCTGGTGGGTGAGCACCTGCCCGCTGGGCGAGAACGACGTGGTGTGGCAGGGGCAGCGCAGCGTGTCGTCGGGTCCGTCGAACCAGAGCTTGCAGCCCTGATGCGTACACACCCCGGAGATCGCCTGAACTTTGCCGTCGACGCGGCGGACGAATCCGGTGACCGAGCCCAGGTCGAAGGCGCGCGTCGCGCCGTCGGGCACATCCGAGCCGGCCGCGACGCGCTGCCAGCTGCCCTCGTTGGGCGTGAGTTGCCCGGCGGCGACCTCGGGAGCCCGACCGTCGCCGGATTGCCCCGCGATCAGCGCGCGATCGACGGACACCGCGGCGACCGCGGCGGTGGCGGCGGCCGACGTGCCGACGATGACCTGGCGGCGCGTGCTGCCGCGCGCCTGCGGGGTTTCCGTTGGCGCGCCGGACATCTGCTCGGCGATACGCCGGTGCAGATCGGTGACGAATTCCTGGCGCGGAGCGTCACCGCCCTCGCGGGCGGCGCGCAGCTCGATGGCCGTGCGCAGTTGGGCCGCCTCGAAGTCGTCGGGCGCGAACGGCCTGGGCCGGCGCCCCCGCAACAGGTCATCGACGTAACGTCGCAGCCCTCGCGCGTTCATGGCTGCCCCCCATCGTTGACCTGCGCCGCCAGCCGCAGGGCGCGGTGCTGGAGCACTTTGGCATTGGCCACGCTGATCCCGAGTTCCGCGGCTGACTCCTTGATCGAATTGCCCCGCAGGAAGCGCGATTCCAGAATCTGGCGGTAGCGGTCCGGCAGGTTGTCCAGAACCCGGGCGACACGCTGCGGCGCGGTGCTGATCGCGTCCTGACTCTCGGCTGGTTGTTCGATGTCCTCGATCGAGGTTATCTCGCGGCCCAGCGTCTCGCGCCAGTGCGCGGCCAGCACCGTCCTGGCCGTCGCCCGCAGGTACGCGCGCACCTCGGCGACGCTCGCGGTCAGCCGCAGCGGCCGCAGCGCGGCGAGGAACACCTCGGCGGTGAGGTCCTCGGCGTCGGTTCGGTTGCCGACGCGCGCGAACAGCGTGCGGTACACCCAGGTCACGTTGTCGGAGTAGACGGCTTCCCAGTTCGGGTAGCCGGTGTCATCGCCACTGTCGGGCACCGCGCGCAGGGGTCGCGGCCCGACGGGTTCGTTTCTTGCCGCCACATGCCTCCTTCACCCGATGAATACCGACTCGGGTTACACGGGTCAGGGCGCCGCGAGCGCGGCTTCGGCGGCCATCAGCCGGTCGAGCTTGGTGGCGGTGGCGGAGAAGACGGACTTGGCGATGCCCAGAATCCGTTCCCGCACCCGGGGCTTCGCCGACGCCGACGGCAGCAGGTGGCCGATCAGGTGGCCGAACAGGTCCAGGCGTGCCGCGGACAACCACGACATCAGCCCCGGGTCATCGAACCAGCGCAGCTGGTTGCTGTAGTCGGCCAGCGCCAGCCGCAGCCAGTCGACGTCGGTGTCCGGATGCGGCAGGGGCACGCACAGCTCGTTTTTCACGGCGTCGTCACGGTAGGCGGCTTCGACGTGGGCGATCAGCGCGGAACTGAAGATCTGTTGGCAGCCGCGCACGCTCTGCAGCGTGATCCGGCCGGAGTCGAAAATGGGTGTGGCGGGCCGCTTTTCGGCGCCGTCGGCGGTGCAGTCGATGAACAGCTCGTCACCGCCGAGCGCGACGGTGCCGCCGTCCAGGACCATCCTGGCCGGCTCGACGGCCGATAGGTGGCCCATGCGCACCACGTCGGTGATGCGGCGCAACTGCTCGAGTTCGAGCCGGGTGACCGTCGCGCAGCGGTACATGGCGGGCCGGACCGACGGGTCGATCCGCAACAGCACGCCGGCATCCTCGAGGCGCGTGAACAGATCGTGTACGGAGGCCGCATCGTTGATCGCGCGCAGCTGTGCGGTGAAGCTGGCCTTGAGCTTGTCGGCGAACAGCGCGCCGGGCTGCATCGTCGCACGGTCCAGCAGCCAGGAGTCGCGGGGCATGATCCAGGTCAGCCGGTCCGGCCCGACGCCGTGACTGAGCAGCCACAGGCAGGTGTCGATGCCGGTCTTGCCGGCCCCGACGACGACGTAGCGCGCGTGCGCGGCGAGCCGGGGCAGGTCGTTGGGCGGCACGCAGCCGATGCCGGCGGCGACGTCGTATGGCGGGCGACGCATGGCGGGAACGGTCACCCGCATGTAGGTGGCGTCGACGACGCGGCGCGTCACGCGGACGGTGTGCTCGGCGCCGCCCAGCGTGCGGAACCGGCCTTCACCACAGCTTTGGCCGAGGTATTCGCTCATCGGGAAGTAGCCGACCCGCCCGGTCGGCAACCACTCCCGGCGCATGATGCGGTCGTAGTACGCGCAGATCTCGCCTGCTGTCGCCAGCTCGTAAAGGCCGCGGTTCCAACCCACTTGGTCGATGGTGTCGCTGCCCAGCCGTGACGAGTTGACGCCGTAGAACGCGGAGGGCTGATGCAGCCGCACGAACGGGTAGGCCATGGTCCAGTGCCCACCGGGCGCGTGGTGGCGGTCCACCAGCACCACGCGGGCCTCCGTCTCGGCGACCAGCGTGTCGATGAACGCCATGCCCATGGCGCCCGCGCCGACTACCAGGTAGTCGGCCTCGATGGTGTGCATACAGCTGTCAGGCTAGCCCGGCTCCCACCTTGCCAAGGGTCGAACAGAGTTACTAGGATATGCAAGTATCCGCTTACGCCCGTCAACCACACTCGAGGGCCCCATGACCACACAGATTCCGCACTTCATCGATGGGCAGCGCACCGTCGGCCAATCCGGCCGCAGCGCTGACGTCTTCGACCCCAGCACCGGGGCTGTTCAGGCGACGGTGCCCATGGCCGGCCAGGCCGACATCGATGCCGCGGTGGCGTCGGCCGTCGAGGCCCAAAAGGGTTGGGCCGCAACAAACCCGCAGCGGCGCGCGCGTGTCATGATGCGCTTCATCGAGCTGGTCAACGCTCACAACGACGAGCTGGCCGAGCTGCTGTCGCGCGAGCACGGCAAGACGCTGGCCGACGCCAAGGGTGACATCCAGCGCGGCATCGAGGTCATCGAGTTCTGCATCGGCATCCCCCACCTGCTCAAGGGCGAATACAGCGAGGGCGCCGGCCCGGGCATCGACGTCTACTCGCTGCGCCAGCCGCTGGGCGTGGTCGCCGGCATCACCCCGTTCAACTTCCCGGCGATGATCCCGCTGTGGAAGGCCGGCCCGGCGCTGGCCTGCGGCAACGCGTTCGTGCTCAAGCCCAGCGAACGCGACCCGTCGGTGCCGGTGCGGCTGGCCGAGCTCTTCTTGGAGGCGGGCCTGCCGCCCGGCGTGTTCCAGGTCGTGCACGGCGACAAGGAGGCCGTCGACGCCATCCTGAACCACCCCGACATCCAGGCGGTCGGGTTCGTCGGCAGCTCCGACATCGCCCAGTACATCTACGCCGGGGCCGCGGCCACCGGCAAGCGGTCGCAGTGCTTCGGCGGCGCGAAGAACCACATGATCGTGATGCCCGACGCCGACCTGGACCAGGCCGTCGACGCCCTGATCGGCGCCGGCTACGGCAGCGCCGGCGAGCGGTGCATGGCGATCAGCGTCGCGGTGCCGGTCGGCGACCAGACCGCCGACCGCCTGCGCGCCCGGCTCATCGAGCGGATCAACAACCTGCGCGTCGGCCACAGCCTGGACCCCAAGGCCGACTACGGTCCGCTGGTGACCGAGGCCGCCGTGGCGCGGGTGCGCGACTACATCAGCCAGGGTGTCGACGCGGGAGCCGAACTGGTCATCGACGGCCGCGAACGCGCCAGCGACGACCTGGCTTTCGGGGACGCCAACCTCGAGGGCGGGTTCTTCATCGGCCCCACCCTGTTCGACCATGTCACCCCCGACATGTCGATCTATACCGACGAGATCTTCGGGCCCGTGCTGTGCATCGTGCGCGCGCATGACTACGAAGAGGCGCTGCGGCTGCCGTCCGAGCACGAATACGGCAACGGCGTGGCGGTTTTCACCCGCGACGGAGACGCCGCCCGCGACTTCGTCGCCCGGGTGCAGGTCGGCATGGTCGGTGTCAACGTGCCGATCCCGGTGCCGGTGGCCTACCACACCTTCGGCGGCTGGAAGCGTTCCGGCTTCGGCGACCTCAACCAGCACGGTCCCTCGTCGATCATGTTCTACACCAAGACGAAAACCGTGACGTCGCGGTGGCCGTCCGGCATCAAGGATGGCGCCGAGTTCGTCATCCCCACAATGGATTAGGGCCGAGGCGCTTCATGGCTACATTTACCCTCGACGACGACGAACGGGTGATCACCGAGACGGCCGCCGCGTTCGCCGCCAAGCGCCTGGCCCCGTTCGCCCTGGAATGGGATGCGGCCAAACATTTCCCGGTCGACGTGCTGCGCGAATCGGCCGAGCTCGGCATGGCGGCGATCTACTGCCGCGAGGACGTCGGCGGCAGCGGACTGCGCCGCCTCGACGGCGTCCGCATCTTCGAGCAGCTGGCCATCGCCGACCCCACGACGGCCGCGTTCCTGTCCATTCACAACATGTGCGCGTGGATGATCGACACCTTCGGTACCGCCGAGCAGCGCAAGGACTGGGTCCCGCGGCTGGCGTCGATGGACGTCATCGCCAGCTACTGCCTCACCGAGCCGGGCGCCGGGTCCGACGCCAGCGCGCTGAGCACCCGCGCGGTCGCCCACGGCGGCGACTACGTGCTGGACGGCGTCAAACAGTTCATCTCCGGCGCGGGCGCCTCGGACGTCTACGTGGTGATGGCCAGGACCGGCAGCGAGGGCCCGCGCGGCATCTCGGCCTTCGTCGTCGAAAAGGGCGCCGCGGGGCTGAGTTTCGGCTCGCTCGAGGAGAAGATGGGCTGGCACGCCCAACCCACCGCGCAGGTGATCCTGGAACGGGTGCGGGTGCCGGCCGATGCGATGCTGGGCGGCGCCGACGGCGAGGGTGCGGGATTCGGCATCGCGATGAACGGACTCAACGGCGGTCGCCTCAACATCGCCGCGTGCTCGCTCGGCGGCGCCCAGGCCGCCGTGGACAAGGCCGGGGCCTATGTCCGCGATCGGCAGGCGTTCGGGTCGTCCCTGCTCGACGAGCCGACCATCCGCTTCACCCTGGCCGACATGGCCACCGGCCTCGAAACATCGCGAATGATGTTGTGGCGGGCGGCCAATGCGCTGGACACCGACGATCCCGACAAGGTCGAGTTGTGTGCGATGGCCAAGCGTTACGTCACCGACACCTGCTTCGAGGTCGCCGACAAAGCCCTGCAGTTGCACGGTGGCTACGGCTACCTGCGCGAGTATGGTCTGGAAAAGATCGTCCGCGACCTGCGGGTGCACCGAATCCTGGAAGGCACCAACGAAATTATGCGGGTGGTCATCGGCCGGGCCGAGGCCGCACGGGTCCGCGCAACCGCATAGACAACCGCATAGAAAGGTCTCCAGATGACCGAGCACCTGACGGTGGCCTTCCTGGGCCTGGGCCACATGGGCGGGCCCATGGCGACCAATCTTGTTGCGGCCAAACATGCGGTGCGCGGATTCGATCCGGTCCCCGCGGCGCTGTCCGCGGCGGCCGAGGCCGGGGTCACCGGATTCGGCAGCGCCACCGACGCGGTGGCCGGGTCGGACGTGGTGATCACCATGTTGCCCAACGGGGAGCTGGTCAAGCGTTGCTACGCGGAGATCCTGCCCGCCGCGCGGCCCGGCGCGCTGTTCATCGACAGCTCCACGATCTCGGTCAACGATGCCCGTGAGGTGCACGCGCTGGCCGAGTCGAGCGGCGTCGCGCAGCTGGACGCCCCCGTGTCGGGCGGGGTGAAGGGCGCGGTCGCGGGGACGCTGGCGTTCATGGTGGGCGGCGACGCGGAGGCACTGCAACGAGCGCGTCCGGTGCTGGAACCCATGGCGGGCAAGATCATTCACTGCGGCGCGGCCGGGGCCGGACAGGCCGCCAAGGTGTGCAACAACATGGTGCTGGCGGTGCAGCAGATCGCGATCGGCGAGGCGTTCATCCTGGCCGAGAAGCTCGGGCTGGCGTCCCAGTCGCTGTTCGACGTCATCACCGGGGCGACCGGCAACTGCTGGGCGGTGCACACCAATTGCCCTGTGCCGGGCCCGGTCCCGACATCCCCGGCCAACAACGACTTCAAACCGGGCTTTGCCACCGCGCTGATGAACAAGGACCTTCACCTGGCGATGGATGCGGTGTCCTCCAGTGGCGCCGCGGCGCCGCTGGGTACCCACGCCGCCGAGATTTACGCGGAATTCGCCGCCGAGAACGCCGACAAGGACTTCAGCGCCGTCATCGAGATGCTGCGCGGCAGCTGAGCGTCAGCCGTCTCTAAAAGTCACCGGCGTTGCGCCGCAGCGTCTCGATCGTCGACGCCAGGTCCTGCGATTCGGCGTCGGTCATCCCGATGTCGGCGAAGACCTGCTTGTTGAGGGTGACGGTGGCGTCCTCGACCGTGGAGCGGCCCAGCTCGGTGATCTGCACCAGCGTGGTGCGCCCGTCGGTGGGGTGCGGCACCCGCTGCACCAACCCGTCGGCCTCCAGCCGGCGGATAGCGTGGGTCACGCTGGTGACGTGGACCTGCAACCGGTCGGAGGCCTTGGTGATGGGCAGCGCCCCGGTCCGGCTGAAGGCCAGCAGCCGCAGCAATTCATACCGCGAGAAGCTCAGGTCGTAGGGGCGCAGCGCCGTCTCGACGCGGGCCAGCAGGATCTGGTGCGCGCGCATCACCGAGGTCACCGCCACCATGCCCGGCGCCACGTCGCCCCACCCGGCGCGCTCCCAGTTGGCGCGCGCCGCGGCGATCGGATCACGCTTCTCCGGTTGTGATTGCGCCACGCCCCTTCTTACCGCACTTGGCGCCCGAGCGTGGCCTTTCCCAACGCCGACAGCACCGCGGTCGTCGACGCCCGCCCACCCACGGTGATTCGCGCGCCACCGTCGGCGTAATACCGCACCCGCGGCCCGCTGTCGCCGAAAACCTCACGCCAGGGCGGAGACTGCCGCCCACCGGACGGCAGATACGTGAAATTCGCATGCGCGTCGGTCGTGTAGATCCCCATCGCGCTCAGCTGCATCCGGAGGTAGCGGCGTTCGGCGGTGATCAGCCGGATCCGTCGCAGCAGTTCGTCTTCGGCGCCATAGGACGCCGCGACGGCAAGCAGGCTGGTGATCGCGATGCCGAACGGCAGCTGCTGGGACCACAACATCGCCGCCAGCTCGCGCGAGGCCACCGCGTACCCGATCCTCAGCCCGGCCAGGCCGTAGGCTTTGGAGAAGGTTCGCACCACCACCACATTGGGAAAGCGCGCGACCAATGCCGCCACGTCGAAACGGTGCTCGGCGGCGGCGAACTCGATGTAGGCCTCGTCGAGCAGCACGACGGTGTCGCGCGGCACCCGGCGCAGAAACTTCAGGACCGCGGCCGTGGGCTCAAGCGTGCCGGTCGGGTTGTGCGGCCGGCACACCACCACCACGCGGGCCTGCGCGGCCGCATCGGCCAGCGCGTCGAGGTCGTTGTGCCCGCTTTCGTCCAGCGCAACGAGCGACGGATTCAGCCGCGCCATCTGCGCGACGATCGGATAACCGTCGAACGTCGGCGAGGCCATCGCCATCGTGTCACCCGGCGTGGTGAACGCCTGCAGGGCCTGCAACACGACGCCCGTCGCCCCGGCGCCCAGCACCACCCGGTCCGCGGGCACACCGACATGGGCGGCGATCAACTGCCGCAACCGCTCCGGCAGGAACTCCGGGTACCGGTTCGCCGCGGAAACCGACCGAATCAACGCCGAACGCACCGCCGGCAGCGGCGGAAAGGGATTCTCGTTGAGCGACAAGGCAAACGGATCCACCGCGCTTGGCAGCGCATCGCAGATCTCGCCGGACATCAGCGGCGGGGCGGATTGCATCAGCCTCGCCCACCCCAGCGCACCGCGGCCGCGCCCGCGAAGTCACCGGCATGCGCGAACGCCGCCATCATGACCACCTGCCCGGCCTCGAGCTGGCCGTCGGATATCGCGCGGTCCAGGTTGATCGGGATCCCGGCGCCGAACAGGTTGCCGCATTCGTCGAAAGTGTCGCGATGGCGGTGCGCGGGCAGCTCCAGCGCGTCGCGCCAGTTGCGCAGGAAGGCCCGGTTCGGCTGGTTGGTGACCAGCAGGTCGATGTCCTTGGCGGCCAGCCCGATTCGATCGCACACCGCCAGCGCCACCTCCGGGACCTGCCGGTTGCCGCGGGCCAGCACCTTGGTGATCTTGCTTTCGGTGAAGCCGATGCTGCCCTCGCCGGAACCCGCCTGCCACCACTTGCGCGGCGGGTCGTAGGACAGCGTCATCTCACCCGCGTACTCGCCGAAGGTGCGGCACTCGACGTCCAGGATGGGTGACTGCTCGCCCACCGTGACCAGGCCCACCGCGGCACCGTCGCCGGGCACCGCCGACTGCGCCTTGCGGCGAATCGTCGGTTGATCGAAGAATTGGCCGGCCGCGTTCTGCGCGATGGCGATGAGCGCGGTGTGTCCCTCACCGGCCGCCAGTAGCTTACGGGCCACGTTGAGCGCCAACACGAATGCGGCGCAGCCGCCGTTGTTCAGGTCGAGCACCCAGGACGGCCGCATGCCCAGCCGATGCGCGATGCCGCCGCCTTGGCCGTAGAACGCCATGTCGGGTACCTGCGTGTGGGTGATCAGCACGTCGGCGCCCTCGACCACGTCGTGGCCGTGCCGCTCGATCAGGCCCTGGGCCGCGCGTTCGATCATGTCGATGGAACTCTCGTCCGCGGCGACGTGATGGCGAAACTTCGGGGCGCGAAACATTACGTTGTCCCGCAGGTCGTCGGATTCGGCGAATTGCGCGTAGTAGTCGGCGGGGATCGGCTCGCCCGGCAGATACGTGGCGACGTCGATCAGGCTGACGCTCGGCTCACCCATGGCTCGCTCACCTCATCCATACCGGCGTCACCGGCAGCCCGTTGCGGTGGCGATACTCGGCGATCGCCTTGAGGTTGCGCATCTCCAGCAGGTGGCCGGCGCCGAACATGTCCCAGAAGTCGCCGACCCATACCGGTCGCTGGGCGGGCGCGGTCTCCGGATACGGGTTGTGGTCATAGAACGGGTGATGGCAATTGGTCCACAGCACAACCGATCCCGGTCGGTCGAGGACGGTCTGGGCGTCGACGACGCGCATCAAGTAGATCATCCACAGGTGCTTGCCCTGATCCCAGGCGCAGTGGTAATCCACGGTCCGCGCCTGTGCGTTGGCGACGGTGCGGGTGTAGAT
>NZ_BAAGDE010000021.1:0-92702 GCF_054660795.1 Mycobacterium sp. MUNTM1 | reverse complement strand
GACACCAGGATCCGCAAGCTCTCGCCCGAGGTGCGCCGGTGCGCCGCCCTGGCGGTCGAGCTCGTCAGCCGGCCGAGGGCGCGGTTTGAAAGACCAGGCGCGGACCGTGCTGGGGATCCCCGATGCTGATCCCCAGGCCGTCGCGGATCTCGACCGTCGGCATCCGCGGTCCCCCGGCGAAGATGCCGCGGCGGCTGAGATCGATGGCCACCCAGTGAGTCCCCGTGAACCGCAGGATCACATCCACCCGGGGGGCCGGCGGCGGTTGCGGGGGATTGCCCAGGTGCGCCAGCGGAATGTCACAACCCGGGCCGTAGCCCACGAGCACGTCGCGGCCCGGCGTGAAGACATACCGCGTCGGTCCGGCCCACACGGTCAGCGAGGCCGGAACGGCCGAAGCCTCGGTCGGCATGCCCGCCACCTTTCGTCACCGGTCAGCTCGATTTGTCTCGCCTTCAGGACTGGCCCGCCCGCAGGCGTCGGTCGCCGCGCTCGTTTAAGTGTCTACCCCTGCCCGAGCTTCAACCGCCAGCGTCGCGCCGCTCACAGTGGGTTGCGGCGGCCCGCAAGGGAGGTGGCAGGCGAGGCGCTGTCGAGCAGCCCGCGCAGCACGTCGACGGCTTGCATCAGCACCTGCCGGTCCGCGTCGTCGAGCAGCGCCAATTGCGGTTCGATCGCGGCGGCGCGGTCGGCCCGGACCGCGTTGAGCGTGCGCCGGCCCTCGGCCGTGATGCGGATTCGGACCGCACGCGCGTCCCCCGGGTCGACCATCCGGGTGACCAGGCCCGCCTCCTCGAGGCGGCGCACCTGCGTCGTCATCGTCGGTTGCGAACAGTGGTCGACGGCGGCCAGGTCACCGATGCGGGCTTCGCCGTGAGCTTCGATGGTGGCCAGCAGCCTGGCCTGCGCGGCCGGCAAGGGCATCTGGATGCGCTGGGTGGCCATGCGGTTGAGCCGAGCGACCACGGCGAGCAAGTCGGCTCCCAGTCCCTGCGCTCCCTCGAGCTTTGCGGCATCGACGACGTTGTCCATGTCTCCATGGTTGCATAGCTTTGCTAAGCGAGGCCAAAAATGGCGACGCGTGCCGCGCAAAACCCATCTTCAGCGCGCGCCCCCGCTAACGGCTGGCAGAATCGCCCAAGTGACCTTGCTGCGTTTCCGGCGATCGAAGGAAGGGGCGCTGCGGCCGAATGAGTTGGCACAGGCCGCGGTCATGGGGGCCCTCTGCGCGGCGATCGAGATCCTGGCCGCGGTAATCCCATTCGCGCAGGGGCTCGGCGTGCTGGGCACCGTGCCGATGGGACTGCTGGCGTACCGCTACCGCCCGCGAGCGCTGATGGCCGCGACGGTGGCCGGTGGGGTGATCGCCTTTTTGATCGCCGGGCTGGGCAGCCTGTTCATGCTGATCGACTGCGCGTGGGTCGGCGGATTGTGCGGCATCGTCAAACGCAAAGGTCGCGGCTTGCCGACCGTCGCGCTGTTGTCGCTGGCCGCCGGCGTCCTCTGGGGCGCCGGCTGGGTCGCGGTCCTGGCGGTCCTGACCCGGCTGCGGCACTTGTTCTTCGACGTCATCACCGCCAACGCCAACGGCGTCGCGGCGTTTCTGAATTGGGTCCACCTGCAGGGCGTGGGCGTGGGGCTGAAGCGCTACGTCGCCGACGGGATACAGCACTGGCCGTTGCTGATCTTCCCCTACATGGTCCTGTTGGTCGTCATCGTTGCGTTCATCAGCTGGTCGGCGCTGTCCCGCCTGCTGGAGCGGATGCGCAAAATCCCGGACGTCCACAAGCTGGACACCGCCGATGATGAGCAGGCGCAAGGGATTCCGGTGGGGCCGGTGCCGGTGCGGTTGGACAAGGTGCGGTTCCGGTACCCCGGCGCCGAGCGGGACGCGCTGCGCGAGGTCAGTCTCGATGTGCAGGCCGGCGAACACATCGCGATCACCGGCGCTAACGGTTCGGGTAAGACGACCTTGATGCTGATCCTGGCCGGCCGGGCACCGACGGCGGGCAGCGTCGAACGCCCGGGAACGGTGGGGCTCGGCGAGATGGGCGGCACGGCAATCGTGTTGCAGCACCCCAAAAGCCAGGTCCTGGGCACCCGGGTCGCCGACGACGTGGTGTGGGGATTGCCCCCGGACGCCGAGATCGACGTCAATCAACTGCTGCACGAGGTCGGCCTCGAAGGGCTGGCCGAACGCGACACCGGAAGCTTGTCCGGCGGGGAACTGCAGCGCCTCGCGCTCGCGGCCGCGCTGGCGCGGGACCCGGCGCTGCTCATCGCCGACGAGGTCACCACCATGGTCGACCAGCAGGGGCGAGATGCCTTGCTGGGCGTGCTCTCCGGCCTCGCGAAGCGACACCAGACGGCGTTGGTGCACATCACCCATTACGACAACGAGGCCGCGTCCGCCGATCGCATCATCAAACTCAGCGATTCGCCGGACAACACGGTGACGAGCGACGCCGCGACCGCGCCGGCCCAGACCACCGCCGCCGGTCACAGCTCGCGGACGCCGGTGCTGGAACTCATCGAGGTCAGCCACGAATACGCCAGCGGCACACCGTGGTCCAAGGTCGCCCTGCGCGACATCAGCTTTGCGGTGGAGCAAGGCGACGGAGTGTTGATCCACGGCGGCAACGGCTCGGGCAAGTCGACGTTGGCGTGGATCATGGCCGGCCTGACGACCCCGACCGCCGGCACCTGCCTGATCGACGGCGAGCCCACCCACGAGCGCGTGGGCGACGTCGCGCTGTCGTTCCAGTCCGCCCGGCTGCAGTTGATGCGCGATCACGTCGACGCCGAAGTCGCATCGGCAGCGGGCTTTTCGCACCTCGACACCGATCGCGTGGCCGAGGCGCTGATGTCGGTCGGGCTGGATCCGGCGATGGGCAAGCGCCGCATCGATCAACTCAGCGGCGGCCAGATGCGCCGCGTGGTGCTGGCCGGGCTGCTGGCGCGCTCCCCGCGAGCGTTGGTTCTCGACGAGCCGCTGGCCGGATTGGACATCGGCAGCCAGCGCGGCCTGCTGCGGCTGCTGGAGAACCTGCGCAAGGAACGAGGCCTGACGGTCGTGGTGATCTCCCACGACATCGTCGGGCTCGAGGAGCTCTGTCCGCGAGCGCTGTTCCTGCGCGACGGCGTGCTGGAAACGGCGTCGACCGCGGCGGGGGGTATGTCGTGAGCGCACCCGCGGATACCAAGCCGGCACCGAGCCGCACCCGGCGCACGCATCGTCCGGTGGTGCTGTTGGTGCCGGTGCCCGGCACGTCGAAGATCCACGAGTTGTGGGCCGGCACCAAACTGCTGGTGGTGCTGGGCGTTTCGATACTGCTGACGTTCTACCCGGGCTGGGCGACCGTCGGGCTGATGTTGGCCTTGCTGATCAGCGCGGCCCGGCTCGCCCATATACCCCGCGGCGCGTTGCCCTCGCCGCGGCGCTGGATATGGATCGCCCTGGCGGTGGGCGCCATAACCGCGGCGCTCGGTGCCGGCAGTCCGGTGATCGAGATAGCCGGAGTGCATATCGGGCTGGGCGGAACGCTGCACTTCGTGCGGGTCACCGCGCTGTCGATCGTGTTGATCGGGCTCGGTGCGATGCTGTCGTGGACCACCAATGTCGCCGAAATGGGGCCGGCGCTGGCGGCTTTGGGCCGACCCCTGCGGTGGCTGCGGATCCCGAGCGACGAATGGGCCGTCGCCCTGGCGCTCGCGCTGCGCGCCTTCCCGATGTTGATCGAAGAGTTCCAGGTGCTCTACGCCGCCCGGCGGCTGCGCCCCAACCAGGAACCGCGGAACCGCAGGGCGCGGCGGCGCCAGCAGGCCCGCGACATGATCGATTTACTCACGGCGGCAATCGTTGTGACGCTGCGACGGGCCGACGAGATGGGTGACGCGATCACCGCCCGGGGCGGCATCGGCCAGTTGGCGGCCGCGCCGGCGCGACCGAAATTGGCGGACTGGGTGGCACTCGGCATCACCACCGCGGCCGGCGCCATCGGAGTCGTGATCGACTCGCTAGTGCAGTTCCATTAGGCAACCCGCCGTCCGGCTGCTCCGCCGGCGCTGACCGCCGAGCCTTACGGCCGCATCCGATCGATCAGGTTGGACAACACAACGATGCTCTCGCTGCGCTCGATGTCGGCACTGGACCGGATTCGTTCGAGGGCCGCCTCCAGATGCTGCATGTCGCGGGCCAGTACGTGCAGGATCGCATCGGGGGTACCGGTCACCGTCGCGGCGCTGAACACCTCGGGGATATCCACCCACGCCGCTCGCAGCTCGTCGGGCGCGATCCGGCCGTGGCAGAACACCTGCACGTAAGCCTCGGTGTTCCAGCCCAGTGCGTTGCGGTCGATGACCGTGGTGAAGCTCTTGATGACCCCGCTGTTCAGCATCCGGTCCACGCGCCGTTTCACCGCCGGCGCAGACAGATTCACCTTCTCGCCGATTTCGGCAAAGGTGGCGCGCGCATGCTCGGTCAGCTCGGCGAGGATGCGCTCGTCGGTCTCGTCCAAGCGGTCCATGGCCCGCTCCCGAGTGATAAACAACAAATCGGCAATTTCGTGACTATAGCGCAATAAATCAACCGTAGACACGCAATATGCGTGGTTTGATTAACAGCGGTGGCCTAAATATCGTTGATTCATGACGGAACAACACGTGCTAGCGCCCCGAACAGCCGGGCCGGGCACGTTCGGTCGCACCCCGAGCGCCCGTCGGTACGCGATGACGCCGCCGGCCTTTTTCGCGGTCGAGTACGCGATCAACCCCTGGATGGACATCGCCACACCAGTCGATGCCGGCCGCGCGCACGCGCAGTGGGAACGCTTGCATGACACCTATATACGGCTCGGGCACCGCGTAGACGTGATCGAGCCCGTGCCGGGGCTTCCGGACATGGTCTACGCCGCCAACGGCGGGTTCGTCGCGCACGATGTCGCGATCGTTGCCAGGTTCCGGTTCGCCGAGCGGGCCGGCGAATCGCGCGCCTACGCCAGGTGGATGTCGTCGCTGGGCTATCGGCCGATGCGCACCCGACACGTCAACGAAGGGCAAGGCGACCTGCTGAAGGTCGGCGACATCGTGTTGGCCGGCTGGGGATTTCGCACCGACCGGCGTGCGCATGCGGAAATCTCCGCGGCCCTGCGCGCGCCGGTGGTCTCGCTGGAGCTGGTGGACCCCCGCTTCTACCACCTCGACACCGCCCTGGCGGTTCTCGACGATAACACCATCGCGTACTACCCACCGGCGTTCAGCTCCGACGCCCAGGAGCGGCTGGGCGCGCTGTTCCCGGATGCCATCATCGCCGACACGGCCGACGCCTACGTGCTGGGCCTCAACGTCGTCTCGGATGGTCTGCACGTGGTACTGCCCAGCGCAGCAACGGGTTTCGCGGCACAGCTGCGCCGGGCCGGTTTCGAGCCGATTGGCGTCGATTTGTCCGAGCTGCTCAAGGGCGGCGGTTCCGTCAAGTGCTGCACCCTGGAAGTATTCCCGTGACGATCCTCGATGCGCAGACGTCGCAGAAGGTCACCGCCAACCGAATCGACTCCGCGATTCGTCTCGTGGAAAGGCGCGCGGCACACAATTATTCGCCGCTCCCGGTGGTCGCCGCAAGCGCCGAGGGCGCGTGGATCACCGACATCGACGGCCGGCGCTACCTCGATTGCCTGTCCGCCTATTCCGCGGTGAACTTCGGTCACCGCAACCCGGAGATCACCGCGACCGCACATGCCCAACTCGACACCGTGACGCTGGTCAGCCGAGCATTTCATTCCGACAAGCTCGGACCCTTCTGCGCCGCTCTTGCCTACCTGTGCGACAAGGACATGGTGCTGCCGATGAACTCGGGCGCCGAGGCCGTCGAAAGCGGCCTCAAGATCGCCCGCAAGTGGGGCGCCGACGTCAAGGGTGTGCCCGCGGATCAGGCCAACATCATCGTCGCCGACAACAACTTTCACGGCCGCACGATCAGCATCGTCAGCTTCTCCTCGGATCCCGCCGCGCGAAACGGGTTCGGGCCCTTCACGCCTGGATTCCGTTCCGTGCCGTTCGGTGACGCCGCCGCGTTGGCGCAGGCGATCGACGACAACACCGTCGCGGTGCTGCTGGAGCCCATCCAGGGCGAGGCCGGGATCATCGTCCCGCCCGACGACTACCTGCCGGCGGTCCGCGCGCTGTGCAGCGAGCACAACGTGCTGATGATCGCCGACGAGATCCAGTCGGGCCTGGCGCGCACCGGTTACACGTTCGCCTGCGACCGGTGGCGGGTGGTCCCCGACGTCTACCTGCTGGGCAAGGCGCTGGGCGGCGGAGTGGTCCCGCTGTCGGCGGTGGTGGCCGACCGCGACATCCTGGGCGTGTTGCATCCCGGCGAGCACGGCTCCACCTTCGGCGGCAACCCGCTGGCGGCCGCCATCGGCACCACGGTGGTGTCCATGCTGGCGCGCGGCGAGTTTCAGGCCCGGGCGACCGCGCTGGGCGCGCACCTGCATCGGCGGCTGCGACAGCTGATCGGCCACGGTGTCCAGGAGATACGGGGCCTGGGTTTGTGGGCGGGTGTCGACATCGACCCGGCGCTGGGCACCGGCAAGGAGATCAGCCTACGGCTGGCCGACCACGGCGTCCTGGTGAAAGAAACCCACGGTTCGACGCTGCGCTTCGCTCCGCCTTTGGTGGTCACCGCCCAGGAGATCGAGTGGGCGGTCGGCCGGCTTGCTGCGGTATTGCGGGAGGCTGCTTCATAATCAGCTGATCCGGCCACAGGAGGGGCGCTTGCCAGCCACGTCGATCAGCCTGAAAGAGCAGATGCTCCGGCGGCGCCCGGTGGTGGGCGCGCACGTCGCACCCGGGACCGCCGATCACCTCAAGCGCGGCATCGGCACGTTCCAGCTGACCATGTTCGGGGTCGGCTCCACGGTCGGCACCGGCATCTTCTTCGTCATGGCTGAGGCGGTGCCCGAGGCTGGGCCGGGAGTGATCGTCTCCTTCCTCCTCGCGGGCCTCGCCGCCGGGCTGGCGGCCGTCTGCTACGCCGAATTGGCCTCGGCGGTACCGGTTTCGGGGTCGTCGTATTCGTACGCCTACACGACGCTCGGCGAGGTGGTGGCCGTGGGCGTCGCGGCGTGTCTGCTTCTGGAATACGGGGTGGCCACCGCGGCGGTCGCGGTCAACTGGAGTGGCTACCTGAACAAGCTGCTGAGCAGCGTCCTGGGATTCCAGCTGCCGCAAGCCTTGTCGGCCGCGCCGTGGGATACCCAACCGGGGTACGTGAACGTGCCGGCGGTCCTGCTGATCGTGATGTGTGCGTTGCTGCTCATCCGCGGCGCCAGCGAGTCGGCCAGGGTCAACGCCATCATGGTGATGATCAAACTCGGCGTGTTGGTCGTCTTCGCCATCGTCGCATTCACGGCGTTCGACGCGAGCCATCTCCGTGACTTCGCGCCCTTCGGTGTTTCCGGCATCGGTTCGGCCGCCGGCACCATCTTCTTCTCCTACATCGGGCTGGATGCCGTGTCCACCGCGGGGGACGAGGTGAAGGATCCGCAGAAAACCATGCCGCGCGCCCTGATCGGCGCGCTGCTGACCGTCACCGGCGTCTACGTCCTCGTCGCGGTGGCCGCGCTGGGCACCCAGCCGTGGCAGAACTTCGCCGGCCAACAGGAAGCGGGGCTGGCCGTCATTCTCGACAACGTCACGCACGGCGGCTGGGCGGGCACGATTCTGGCTGCCGGAGCGGTGCTTTCGATCTTCAGCGTCACGCTCGTCACGATGTACGGCCTGACCCGCATTTTGTTCGCCATGGGCCGCGACGGGCTGTTGCCCGCGCGGTTCGCGACGGTGAACGCACGCACCATGACGCCGGTGAACAACACGGTGATTGTCGCGATCGTCGCCTCGGTTCTGGCCGCGTTCATCCCGCTGCAAAAGCTCGCCGACATGGTGTCGATCGGCACGCTCACCGCGTTCGTCGTGGTTTCGGTCGGGGTGATCGTGCTGCGGGTGCGCGAGCCCGACCTGCCACGGGGATTCAAGGTGCCGGGTTATCCCGTCACGCCGATCCTTTCGGTGGCGGCCTGCGGCTACATCCTGGCCAGCCTGCACTGGTACACCTGGATCGCGTTCAGCGGCTGGGTATCGATGGCGTTGGTCTTCTATTTTGTCTGGGGGCGCCACCACAGCGCGCTCAACGAGGAGGCGGCCGAGCGGTCAGCGGACGACGCCCGGTGACGGGTCCCTACTGGCGTGCCGCGGCGGTGTTGGCCGCCGTCTGAGCCCGCTGCAGGGTCGCCGCGACATCGCCACGGCCCAAGAACATTTCGTCGAAATACGGCTGCAGGGCATCATTGCCGGCGGCAAAGCCCGCGCCGCCGGGCGCCGCGATGCGCGGACCGTTCAGGACGGCGAAAAAGGGTGTGACGTCGACACCCCGCGCCGCCCAGTACCGGAAGTAGACCGGTTGGGCCGAGGTCACCGCGGGGATGGCCGCGCCGTAACGCCCCAGGTACTCGTTGCCCTGCTTGCTGCCCATCCAGGCCAGCACCTGGCGTACCGCGTCGGGGTGCTTCGTCGCCGCATTGCCCGCCGCGGCAATGCCGTTGGTGACGCTGACCCGGCCCGCCGGTCCGGTGGGCATCATCGCCACACCCCAGTGGAAGCGGGCATCGCGGGCCACCGGCGCCAGGTTGTAGGTGCCGGACTGAAAGAGCGCCATCCTGCCGGCCAGGAACTGGTTGCGGGAGAAGTCGCCGTTGTCGTTGGTGTCGGCGGCGGGCGGCGCGACGTGGTCGCGGTTGATCAGGTCGACCAGATACCGAAAGGCCGTCACGGCACCGGGGTTGTCGAACGCAAACGTGTCGCCCCGCTGGAAAACGCCTCCTGCCGATCCGATGTAGTTCAGGTAGATGCCCTGAGGGTCGTTGGCCGCGTTGTACGCCCACTGGCGTACCCGCCTCGCATCGAAAAGCGATGTGTCGCCGTGGTTTCCGTCGGCGTCGACGGTCAGCCGGCCCAGCAGGGGGCGCAATGTGTCGCCGGCGCCGGGGCTCCACCGCAAGGTGTTCAGCTGGGCGGGATCGACGCCGGCGGCGGCGAGGAGATCCGCGTTGTAGTACATCGCGATTCCCGCGTCGGTCAATTGCGGCACGCCCCACAGGGTTCCGTTGCGGGTGAACTGCTCGACGACCGGCCTCTCCCAGTCCGAGGCCGCCTTGGGCCCGAGCGCATCGCCGATGTCCAGCAGCCGGCCGCTGTCGGCATACGCCGCGAGGTAGGCGTTGGACAACCAGAAGATGTCGTCGGCGCTGCCGCCGGCCACGTCGGTGCGCAGCGTGTTGAAGTAGGTCGAGTACGCCACCAGGTTCAGGTGCACCTCGATGTCGGGATGGGCGCGGCTGAAGGCCTCGAAGGATTGCCGATAGGCCGCGCCGATTTGATCGCCCCAGATGCGCACGGTGACCACGGTCTTGCCGCCATGGGGCTGGCCGGAGTAATCCAGCAGCACCGCCGTCGCGGCCAGTAGCACCGCCACCAGCGCAACCGATCCCGCGACCAACGTGGAAAACCGGGGCCGGGTCACTTGAGTCCCGAGACGACGATCGACGCGACGATGTGGCGCTGGAAGGCCACGAACAGTGCGATCAGCGGGGCGATCGCGACGGTGGTCGCCGCCATCACCAGCGTCCACTGGGAATTGAACCGCGACTGCAGGTCGGCGGTCGCGACGGTGAGCACCCGCCACTTGTGCCCGCTGGTGATCACCAACGGCCACATGAAGTTGTTCCACTGCGAGACCACCGTGATCAGCGCCAGCGCGGCCAGGACCGGGCGACTCGACGGGATCACCACGTGCACGATCACGTCGAGGGTGTTCGCCCCGTCCAGGCGGGCGGCGCTGATGAGGTCGTTCGGGATGATCCGGAAGTGCTCGCGCAGCAAGAAGATCGCGTACGGCGAGCCGAACATGAACGGCAGCACCAACGCCCAGAACGTGTTGCGCAGGCCGAGCTGGGCCATCATCAGATACATCGGCACCACCGTGACCGTGCCCGGCACCATCAGCGTCGCGATGTACACCCAGAACAGCGCGTCACGCCCGGGGAAGTGCAGGCGCGCGAAGGCGTATCCGGCCAGCACCGAGAAGGTCAACTGCCCCACCAGGATCACCGCCGTCACCAAGGCTGTCACCGCCGCCGCGCGGCCGAACCCGGCCCCGGCCAGATCGGCGAAATTGCGCAGCGTGGGTGGGCGCGGGAGCTGCAACGGGGTGCCCGTAACGAATTGGTGCGACGAGGTGAATGCCGTCATCAATCCAAGTGCGAACGGCGCCAACGTGATCAACGCGCCCAGCGACAGCCCGGCGTAAATCAACACATTCGTGATGCGGCTAGGTGAGGTCATAGCTGATCCGTCGCCGGAAGTACAGATGCTGAACCAGGGTGACGCCGATCAAGATGACGAACAGCACCACCGCCATCACCGACGCCCGGCCGATGGATGCCGAGCCGAACGCCTCGGCATAGATGCGATGGGCCACCAGGTCGGTGCTGCCCGCCGGGCCGCCGCCGGTCAGCGCGTAGACCATGTCGAAAATTTGTGCCGTGCTGACGATCCCGGTCACCAGCACGAAGAAGGTCGTCGGCCGCAGCATCGGCATGGTGATGCGCCAGAACCGCTGCCACGCGGTGGCGCCGTCGGTGCGTGCGGCGGCGTGGATGTCGTCGGGAATGGCCAGCAGGCCCGCCAGAAACGACAACGAGACGTAGCCGACGTTGGTCCACACCACCACGGCCGACACGAGCGGCAGCGCGAAGCTGGGATCCGACAGCCACTCGATGCTGTGTCCGAGCACGGTGCTCACGGCGCCGTCTGTGGGAGCCAGGATCCAGCGCCACAGCACCGCGATGGCCAGCGGTGCGCAAATCCACGGCAGCACAAACAGGGTGCGAAACAGGTTGGTGCCGCGGAGTTGGCGCGCCAGCATGGTCGCGGCCAGCAGCCCCAACGCGGTCTGCGCCGGCACCACGATCGCCACAAAGATGACCGTGACGATCAGCGAGTTGCCGAACCCGGCATCGGTCAGCACCGACCGCCAGTTCGACAGGCCCACAAAGTGCAAAGGGCCGAGCAGATCCCATCGGCACAGGCTCAGCCAGAGCACCACCAGGATCGGCAGCAGCAGAAAGGCGAGCACGCCGAACAGACTGGGCGCCAGCAGCGCGTAGCCCAGCGCGGTGGATCGAGGTTGTTTCCTCAGCACCGCGCTGGCCATGGGGTAATTAAAGCGGGCGCCACCCGGGTTTGGGGGGACCGGCCGTTACGGTGGAACCGTGACACCGAACCGGGGGATCGATGCCGACTTCCTGGACCTGCCGCGCCACGACCTGGCCGAAGCCGCGCTCTCGGCGGCCAAGGCGGCCGGGGCGACGCACGCCGACCTGCGGGTTCATCGCATCATTACCGAGATCATCCAGCTGCGCGACGGCGAGCTGGAGACCGCGGTTATCAATCGTGAGGTCGGACTGGCGGTCCGAGTGATCGTCGACGGCACCTGGGGATTCGCCTCGCATGCGGAGCTGGTGCCCTCGGTGGCGGCCGAGACGGCGCGGCGCGCGGTCCACGTGGCCACCACGTTGGCGACGCTGAGCAGCGAGCGCGTCGAGCTGGCGCCCGAACCGGTCTATACGGACGCGACCTGGGTGTCGGACTATCGGATCGACCCGTTCGACATCTCGACCACCGACAAGATCGCCGTGCTGGAGGATTACTCCGGGCGGCTGCTGAGCGCCGACGGCATCAACCACGTGTCGGCGCTCCTCACCGCCGTCAAGGAGCAGACGTTCTACGCCGACACTTTCGGATCCTCGATCACCCAGCAGCGGGTGCGGGTGCTGCCCTCGCTGGAAGCGGTGACGGTCGATCCGGCGGCGGGCAGCTTCGATTCGATGCGCACGCTGGCGCCACCGATGGGGCGGGGCTGGGAGGTGTTGGCCGGCGACGAGGTGTGGAACTGGACCGACGAGCTGGCGCAGCTGCCGTCATTGCTGGCCGAGAAGATCAAGGCGCCCACCGTCGTTGCGGGTCGCCAAGACCTGGTGATAGATCCGACCAACCTGTGGCTGACAATCCATGAATCAATCGGGCACGCAACAGAATACGACCGTGCGATCGGCTATGAGGCGGCCTATGCCGGCACGTCGTTCGCGACGCCGGACAAGCTGGGCACCATGCGGTACGGGTCCCCGGTGATGACGGTGACCGCCGACCGCACCGTTGAATTCGGCTTGGCCACCATCGGTTACGACGACGAGGGCGTGGCTGCGCAAAGCTGGGATCTGGTGCGCGACGGCATCTTCACCGGCTACCAGCTCGACCGGGTATTCGCGCGACGCCTGGGGCAGCCTCGCTCCAACGGATGCTCGTATGCCGACTCGCCGCACCATGTGCCGATCCAGCGGATGGCCAATGTGTCGCTGCAGCCGGCGCCCGACGACATCAGCACCGACGACCTGATCGGCCGGGTCGAGGACGGCATCTACATCGTCGGCGACAAGTCATGGTCAATCGACATGCAGCGGTACAACTTCCAATTCACCGGCCAGCGATTCTTCCGGATCCGCGACGGCCGGCTGGACGGTCAGCTGCGTGACGTCGCCTATCAGGCCACCACGACCGAGTTCTGGAATTCGATGGAGGCCGTGGGGGGAGCGTCGACTTGGCGCCTGGGCGGCGCGTTCAACTGCGGCAAGGCCCAGCCCGGTCAGATCGCCGCGGTCAGCCACGGCAGCCCGTCGGCGTTGTTCCGTGGCGTCAACGTGCTCAACACCCGCACCGAGGGCGGCCGATGATCCGCAACAGCGACGATGCAGCGCGCAGCGATGAGGAGGAGCGGCGCTGATGATCACTGCGCAGCATGTCGTCAACATCGTGCTCGATGAGGCGGCCAAGCTCGGCCGCGCCGACGAGACCATGGTGCTGGTCACCGACAAGGTCGAGGCCACGCTGCGGTGGGCGGGCAATTCGATGACCACCAACGGGGTTTCGGTGAGCCGCAGCGTGACGGTGATCTCGGTGGTGCGCCGCGGGTCCGGCGCGCGCATCGGCACAGTGGTGTCCGCCGAGGCCGATCCGCGGGTGCTGCCCGGGCTGGTGGCCACATCGCAGGAGGCGGCCGGCGCGGCGCCGGAGGCCGGCGATGCCGCGCCGCTGCTGAGCGATGCCGGGGTGCCCGTCGATTGGGACGCGCCAGTGCCCGGCACTGGGCCGCTGATCTTCTCCGACGTCGCCGACTCGCTGACCCGCGGCTTCCGCGGCGAAGACCGGCTGTATGGCTTTGCCCACCATAGTGTTTCGACGACCTTCTTGGCATCGTCGACCGGATTGCGGCGACGTTTCACCCAGCCCGCCGGGGCGGTAGAGATCAACGCCAAACGCGGCGACGCCAGCGCCTGGGCCGGCGTCGGGACACCCGACTTCGTCGATGTGCCAACCGATTCGTTGCTAGAGCAGCTGTCGACGCGGCTGGGCTGGGCACAACGCAGCGTGGAATTACCGGCGGGACGCTACGAGACGATCATGCCGCCGTCGACGGTGGCCGACATGATGATCTACATGGCGTGGTCGATGGCCGGCCGCGGCGCACAGGAGGGCCGGACCGCATTCTCGGCCCCCGGTGGGGGAACCCGGGTGGGGGAGCGGCTCACCGAGCTGCCGCTGACGCTCTATTCCGATCCGATGGCACCCGGCCTGGCCTGCACGCCGTTCGTCGCGGTCAGCAGTTCCTCGGAAACGGTGTCGGTGTTCGACAACGGTGCGGAGATCAATCAGGTGGAGTGGATCCGCGACGGGGTGATCAACGCGCTGGCCTACCCGCGAGCCACGGCCGCCAAATACGACGTCGACGTCGCGGTGGCCGCCGACAACCTGGTGATGACCGGCGGGACGGCCAGTCAGGACGACATGATCGCGGCCACCGAGCGCGGCCTGCTGCTGACCACGCTGTGGTACATCCGCGTCGTCGACCCGACCACCTTGTTGTTCACCGGGCTGACCCGCGACGGTGTCTATCTCATCGAGGACGGCCAGGTGACCGCGGCAGTCAACAACTTCCGGTTCAACGAAAGTCCGCTGGACCTGCTACGGCGGGCTACCGAAGCCGGCGTCAGTGAAAAGACCCTGCCCCGCGAATGGGGTGACTGGGCCACCCGCGCCGCGATGCCGTCGCTGCGCATACCCGACTTCCACATGTCCTCGGTGAGCCAGGCCCAGTAACTCATTGCCGCCGGGCAGCGCGCGTTCTAGCGTGTGACGAATGGCGGCTCCGGTTTCTGTTCGAGAAGACCAGCTCACCCGGTTGGTGTCGTTGACTCCGGGCGACGGCCGGCTGGCGGCGCTGGTTCGCAAGGTATGCGCGCAGACGATGTCGCTGCCGCCGTTGCCCGCGAGCGTCGAGGTCGGCGAGCCTGAATCGGAAGCCGAGGCCGCGGTCGCCGAATTCGCCGAACAGTTCAGCGCCGACGTCTCGTCGGTCACCGCCGAGCAGCGGTCGCGGTTGTGGAAGCAGCTAGGGGACCGCAGCTTTGGCGTCGTCGTGCAGATGTTCATCGCCGACTTCGTCCCGCGGGTGCGGGCCGGACTGGAAGCGCTCGGCGTCGGCGCGCAATACCTCGGCTGGGTCGGTCAACCGATTGCCTGGGATCACACCACCGATCCGTCGGCTCCGGTGTTCAACGACTTTTTAATCGCGGTGGCGCGAATGCGTGCGCTCGACCCCGTGACCTCCGAACTGGTTCGGCTGCGCGGGGCGGCCCAGCACAACTGCCGGTTGTGCAACTCGCTCCGCGAGGGCAACGCGCTCGATGCCGGCGGTTCGGAAACGCTGTACGAGGAGATCGCGCACTTCGAATCGTCGAGTTTGCTCGACGACCGCGCCAAAGCAGCGCTGCGCTATGCCGATGCGTTAATTTGGACCCCTGCGCACCTCGTCGCCGACGATGTCGCCGAGGTGCGCTCCCGGTTCTCCGAGGCGGAGGCCGTGGAGCTCACCTTCGACATCATGCGAAATGCCAGCAATAAAGTCGCGGTGTCTTTGGACGCCGACGCGCCGCGCGTCGAGTCCGGCACCGAGCGGTACCTGCTCGACGCCGACGGTCAGACGGTATTCAGCTGACGTTTGCCCACGCGCGTTCGCTAGCGCTGGGCCGGACCGGTCTTAGCTGACGGCGCGCGAGGGGTAAGTCGTGGCTGGCCACAGGTGTTGTGGCGCCGCGTGGTTGAGGGCTCGGCCGCCGGCTCGTCCGGCGGCGAGGGCACGAAATGTTAACCATTCGTACACTGCTGCGCAAGCGTCCGTTTCCGCTGTGTGTGGGGGTCATTCGCTACTTTTAGCGCGGTCACTGAGACTTATGTGAACAAATATGTGACGGTAACGAGATGGCAGCGTGGCCCGAGCCGGATGGCCATGGATCGTGCGTCAATCGCCCGCGGTCCGGATGGCTTTCCCGGTCAGTTTGTTTGCAGGATTTCTAGCTTGGGTTGCGCCGGACGCGGCAGCGTTCCCGCGCAGAGGGAGGTTCGAAATGACAAGCACCCGTACACGCTCACGCGTGCGAGTGTCATCGGCGTGGGCCGCCGGTGTTGCGCTGGGCGCCTCGATGCTCGGCGGCGCCGTGCTGTCGGCTCCGCTCGCCTCGGCCACGTGCAGTTTGAGTCCGGCCGACGACCAGTACATCAACCTGCTCGCGCAGAACAAGATGGTGCACAACGCCGACTACAGCGATTGCCACGAGGCCGCCGAGGGCCGTTGGTTCGCCGACCAGGTTCGTTCCAACCCCAACCCGTTCGGCGAGGGCCAAGAGTTGGTCAACATGATCACGAACACCACGCCGTTGACTCAGGCGCAGGCCGAGTGGGAGGTCGAGTCGGCGATTTTCGTCTACGCGCCCGACATGATTCCCAAGATCAAAGACCAGGCCGCGAAGGCAGACTGGCCAGCGGCGTAGCGAGAACCATTGGGGTGCAGCGGGTTTAGCGCGCTCCGAACGTAACCGGCCGTGAGGGCGTTGCCATCCGGCCGTTTTCGTGTTGGTAGGGCAGCTAACTCGAATCTACGGCAACCACGCCCTTGATGGCGACGTCAGAGAGGCGACGCCGCATTGCCCGTATGGGAACCGCCGCTGTTACCGCTTTGTACCCGAATAGTTTCTCGCACAGTAATTTCAGGTAAGTGCTGTTCACGCGTTGTTTGTCGGAATCGTCGTTTGCCGCGCTTAGCGCCGGTGGTACCCGAACTCTGCTGCGAAAGGGAAGGTAGCAAATCTCTCGAAAAGGGGGTTCGGAGAAGTGGGAACGACACGATCGCGCACGCAGGTCCTGACGGCGGGAGTCGCCGGCCTTGCGCTGGGCGCCGCGATGGTCGGTGGCGCTGTGGTGTCGGCGCCGCAGGCGTCGGCGGCGTGCAATATGAGCCCAGCCGACGACCAGTACATCAATCTGCTGGCGCAAAACAAGATGGTGCACAACGCCGATTTCAACGATTGCAGCGAGGCCGCCGAGGGGCGGTGGTTCGCCGATCAGGTTCGGTCCAACCCCAATCCGTACGGAGAGGGCCAGGAGCTGATCAACATGATCACTCGCACCACGTCCATGACCCAAGCCCAGGCCGAGTGGGAGGTCGAGTCGGCGATTTTCGTCTACGCGCCAGAGATGATCCCCAAGATCAAGGGTCAAGCCGGGCAGCCGGGGCCGGCGCCTGCGTGATCTCAAGGGCATAGAGGCGGTGGGCGCTCCCGGTCTGGGGCGCCCATCGTGCATGTCGGCTCGGGTCGAGGCGGCGGCCCCCGCCCGACGTACCCTGACTGTCGTCTTCGGCTACGGTTTCCTACGGACAACCCTGTCGGGGGCGGTAGCTCAGTTGGTTAGAGCCGCGGAC
This sequence comes from Mycobacterium sp. MUNTM1, assembly GCF_054660795.1. Taxonomy (NCBI): domain Bacteria; kingdom Bacillati; phylum Actinomycetota; class Actinomycetes; order Mycobacteriales; family Mycobacteriaceae; genus Mycobacterium; species Mycobacterium sp. MUNTM1. Next base: position 75,772 of record NZ_BAAGDE010000021.1, on the reverse strand, counting down.
TCATAATCCGTTGGTCGCGGGTTCGAGCCCCGCCCGCCCCACTTCAGAGGCTATTTTTGGATCAGTCGCGCCGAGATCCATCGTTTATTCATCGTTTATGGTGCGGTTGAGCAGCTCTGCGACCTCTGTGTGGATGCTGCCACGGCTCATATACCGGTCCTGCGTCATCGAAACCTTGGCGTGGCCGAGCTGGTCGGCCCCGATCCGAGGCGAGAGTCCTTCGTCGTCGATCAAGGTCGCTACCGCCTTGCGGAAGCTGTAGGGCTTGGCATCGGGCACGCCGAGATCGCCCCGCACCTGACGCCACTGCTTACGGAAGTTATTCGGGTCGCGCCAAGTCCCGGCGGTTGATGGGAAGATCATCGCCTGCTCGCCCAGGTACGGTCGCGAGTGGCGGACGGTCAGCGTGTCGATGGCAAACGTGGGTAGCTTGATAGTCCGCGCACCCGCGGTCGTTTTGGGCGCGTCTTTCCACTGCATTCCCTCGCCCGGCACTCGGATCACAGCGCCGGCGACCGTGACCGTCCCGGCCTCCGCGTCGAAGTCAGTCCACCGCAGGCCGAACAACTCGCTCGGTCGTAAGCCCGTGGCAATGAACACCGTGATCGGGTCGACGAGGTCACGCTCCCGGCAATGCTCGGAGGCTCGTAGCTCGCCCAGCAGCTCACGTAGTTGGTCGCCGGTGAGGGCGGTAGCTCCTTTCGGCTGCGCCTTGGACCGAATTGCCTGGACATCACGGATCGGGTTTGCGTTAAGCACGCTGGCCATCACCGCGAGGTGCAGAGCGCCCTTGAGAATGGTTTTGGCTTGCCGTGCCATCGTCGGGCCGTGCGCAGTCCGCATCGACCGGATAGCAGCGTCAACGCGTGCAGGCGTCGCCTCGCTCACGCGCACGCCTCCGATGAACTTGTTGAGTTTCCCGGCCGCGAACTTGTAAGTGGATATGGTGACGGGGGAGCGACCATCCTCGGCCAACCGGTCCAGGTGTCGCTCGACAAGCGCGCTGACCGGTGTGTCGAGTGTGATCTCATCGGCAACGGTGGGCGGTCGCCGGTTCTTCAAAGATTCGATGAGGATGTCTTCGGCCAGTTTGCCGCGTTGGTCAAACTCGTCTGCGGGGCCGCGTCTCTCTACGATCCGTGTGACGCCATCTGTGTCGCGGTATCGGCATCGTGCCAGCCAAATGCCATTGCTGAGCTTCGTGCGACTTACCTTGCCGTGCTGCCCGATCCGTAGCGGAGGTCTACCTGCCACGGCTACCCTTCCCCTTGCGCGGTGGCGAATTGCTGGTTCTCCCATGCGATGACATCGCTGAGCCGATAGCGGGCGTGGCGACCGAACCGCGCATACTTTGGTCCTGTGCCCTTTGTGGCCCATTCGGCTGGCGTCTTGTACGGCACGCCAAGACGCTCAGCAAGATCCTTCCGGCTGAGCCATACCACCTCTGATGTGTTCGTCATGCGTCCTAGTCAATACCAATGACTTCGCCGTCGAACGGAAAAGTTTCGTTCCGTTCGACGCCCTAACGATCGACCTAGTCTTTCGGCGATGGTCACAAACGACAGCCACTGCAGATTTGACTGAAACGCGACAACCCGTAAGCCGTTCTTCAAGAAGGGTTCTCGCGCACTCACGTCGATTTGGGCTGATCGCGGCAAGATAGGAGGAGGGATCGATGATCCACCTGGCTCGAAACGCATACGGCGACGACGGCGAAGATTCTGGTTCGAGGAGCGAACTCGCACACATTCCAGCACCACCAGGAGCGGCTTGGATCGGTGAATGGCACTTGTTCGAGGGAAGCTGCGGCCACCAGTATTGGCTCCGGCATTTCGGATGCCAAAGGTGGACAGTTGGAACAAGCTCAATTGATCCCGTCGAGGTCGAGCTTTCCGGTTGTCAGTTCGAGGGCGGGGCAGTGGAGATGTGGGTCTGCCTCGAAAGTGCTCTCAACCTGCACGCGGATGAGGCGCTTATGCTGGCGACAACACTGTCTCGTGCCGCAGATGAACTGCAACGCATCCAAGGCGGCAGCCGATGAGCGGGCGGTGTTGCACCGGGAAGCAGATCAAGTGGCGTCGGTGGTACACGGGTCAAAGCACGGGGTCTAAGCATTGGGAATGGATGGCGGGCTGCCGCTCTCATGAGTCCGCAACGATGAGAGCTGTAGGACTGGCATGAGCGTGGTGGTTGGCGGGATCACCGCAGCAGAACTCGATGGCATCGACATTCCGGCGCTGTCCTGGACGGTGCCGGGTCTGCTTCCTGAAGGGTTCGGAATCCTCGCGGCGGCACCAAAGATCGGCAAATCCTGGCTGGTATTGAGTCTCGGCCTGGCGGTCGCCGCAGGTACGTCGTTCCTTGGCGTACCGGTGGAGCAGCGGCCTGTGCTGTACCTTGCGCTGGAGGACAGCCATCGACGGCTACGGGAGCGCCAGCGCCGCATCCTTGATGAGGAGCCTGCGCCTCAGGCGTTGGTTTTGCGGACCGATCCATTGGACGCTTCGGAGGCGGCAAAGCAGTTCGCGACGGACCACGCGGGGACGAATCCGGTAATCATGATCGACACCCTTGGCTGTATCAGACCGGCGCGTAAGCGTGGGGCCGAGCTCTACCGCGAAGACTACGAGTTCGGTCGCTCCTTGAAGTTGATCGCCGATTTAGGTGCTACTGTCCTGGGCGTTCACCACACCCGCAAGGGTGAAAGCGAAGACTTCCTAGAGTTGGCATCGGGTACCAACGGGTTGATGGGTGCCGCTGACTTTGTGATGGTGCTGACGCGTGAGCGCACTGAGAGCAACGCTGTGTTGAGGGTGACTGGTCGTGATGTGGTTGAAGCGGGCTACAACCTCCGCTTCGATGATGGCGTCTGGACTTCAAACGGCACAGATCTCAGCGACGCTGCGGAGCAGGCGCAAGGGCCACGGTTAGGCGAGAAGATGACAAGCCTTCTGGCGCTGGTCAACTCACGACAGACCACTACCCCGGCAGACGTTTCGCGGCAACTCGGCATCGACAGCGATACCGCTGGCAAGTATCTTCGTCGGTTGGCTGATGACTACGGACTGATCACACGGATCGACCGAGGGCGTTACTCGCCAAAATTGCTGTCCGACTGTCCGATTCCCGTATCAGCACAGGTCCCGGGCTAGAAGTTAACAGACATTGATGACGTAAGTGACTGTCCGGATGTCCGATTCGTAGACCTACGGACAAACGGACAAGCCCCGGACCTTCGGGCGGACAACGGAATGCGGGATTGACCTGCCAGGATGGTCGAAACGGACAAAAGGACACCTAGCTTGCTGGGACCAGCATACGCAGTTGTCGCATGAGGGCTTCGGATATCTTACGTAAACCTATAACACCAGCGAAATCTACTGCTAGACAACATTATTCGTGCATGCAATACTTATCTGGCCGGTAGGGCACCGGTCGTCGACCGACGCGTTGCAAGGGGCGAACCATGAGCCAGGTAGTAGTTTCCTCTCAAACAATGACTGCGCGTCCAACAATCAGGGCACTCATCATCCAGCCTGACAACACCTACGAGATCCGTGAGATCGACCAGAACCTGAGCGGCTTCCAAGAGCTGGTCGGCGGAGAGTACGTTGAGCCATACGTCACGGACCACTGCATCCTCTGGGTTGATGAAGAGAGCAAGCCCAAAGGTCTCCCGATGAACGAGCTGGCCACCTACCTCTGGTGGAACCTCGACCCAGACATGGAAAGCCGCGACGTGCTGCAGGGGCCGATATTCGTCACTGGCGTCTCCAACGAGGCCATGGAATCAGACCCAGTCTCCGACGCCGTTATCGACCTCTTCGAACGCATGGAGCGCATCTACCGCGAGACTCAGGAGGCATGATCATGAGTGACTGGCCGAGCTTACGCGAAGTCGAGATCGGCGACCTGCTGGCCGAGAGGGGCGACGTGACGGGGCAGCTCGTCAGCTTGACCCAGCAGTACATTAACGCCACCAGGCCACTGCACGGCCGCTTGGCCGTCATCGAGGGCAAGCTGGACAAGACCTGCGACGCTCTTTGAGCGGCGCTGTGCCAGTTGTGCCACCCTTTTCCTTGGCATGCCTGGCACAACTCGCCGAAGACCGCGCGGAGCGGCACAGCTCATACTCCTCGGCGAAGGGCTTGCGCCGAGTGTGGTGCGGCGCAGGAGAGGCCCGGACGGTGATCACCTGGCCGCCCGGGCCTTCTTCGCATCCCTGATACCGGCGGATCGAGGCGTCCAGGGGCTTCCCGGCCTGCCAATACCGGTAGTGGGGCCGTGCTTACACATGTTCGTCTAACGTTTCTCACATGGTTTCCTGCCCGAGTGGCCCACACACTCATAGCGTCAGCGAGGTGTGCGAAATGATCGGCTGCGACAGCGAAGACTGGCTCATTGACCGAGTCCGTGACGGCACATTCCCAGCCCGAAAAATCGTGCGGCAGTTGCGCTTCACCGACGCCGACATCGACGCGATACTCACGGCTTGCGCCTATGCGACGAGGCACGGCACAGAGCCAAGCATCCCGCAGTTGACGCCACGTAGCGCCGCAATCCATAGGAACAAGCAGCGGGAGAACACAGACGATCCCCATGGGCTTGCCGCCTATGGGCTGACTCCTCGCAGCAAACGCCGCTCGTGCCAATGAACCTTGTCACGTCCAGCACGTCGGCGAATTGGAATTGTAAGCGCCGTAAAGATTTTGCTGCCAGAGAGATGGCTGTATTCGCACGGGTGTACGGCCGTGGTCGCGCAAGGGGGTACCCCCCAGGCAAACTAGGCGTCGAGAAAGATGGGAGACCACGGGGTACAGGGATGCTGGCTGTTAGAGGTCAGCGCCATCGCGCGGCGGATGCACGATCCTGACTGCGACTACGCCGCCACACCGCTGCCCCATGTGCTACTTCTCATGTATGGCACAACTGGCACAACGCGAAGCGCGATAAGCCGACGTAAGGCAACGCCCCACAGTCGGTGGGTCGGTCGTCAACGCAACTGAGGGCCAGGAGCCCTGCCTGGGTGTTATCGCCCTTGGGAAAGCCGTCGTGAGTTTGAGAGAAAGTAGGGAGCCCCGGCCACGGCACCGGGGCCGCGCACCTCGAAGTCGGCGACCTCTTGGGCGACCTCTCACGCAGACCAGGAAAGGAAGGAGAAAAAACAATCTGCGGAAAGCCCTACTGTATATGTTACAGTAGTGTGATCTAGATCACAACAAGATTGGAAGATATGGTGGACAGCGCAGCAGAAAGTGAGCACCTGCGCGAACGCCTTACTGGCAAACACGGTGCGGATGTTGACCTGATCGCATTGGCGGCGATCGGAATCACCGCACTTGCATGGCGTAACGACTGGAACCTCTACGTCGAGCAAGCACACACTGTCGTTGCTTCACGTAATCGGACGAGGATTACTGACGGCGAGATGTTCGCCGCGAACGTGGCGAACACACGGCTTGCGTTGAAGCATCTTTGGTCCTATCCCAACGTGGATTGGGAGGCGCTAGCCGACGCATTCACCGACCCCAAACGCGTCGCCGGCCGACGCACACTCGTCGACTTACTGGGCAAGACGCGACACCGCAAGTGGATGAGATGGGCCTGGAGTGCCATCGCAGTCATCGAGGTGATGATCAAAAAGTACGGGCCCGAATACGTATTACTGAACTTGGCGAGTCTTCCTACGCTGCATGCCGACTGGTGGGCTGGTCCACAGTGGCCGGATCTGGTCGATGCATTCATCAACCAGCTGCGTGAGCGTCCACCAGGAATGACCATCGCTGAACTGCGAGATGGTCTGTTGAACGCACCCGACATGATGAACCCCGAGGTCTTGGACTGGTGTGTGACAGATCAATTGATTGGCTACACCCGCGTCAAACGTGACAATTGCGCCTAACTGTTCGCGCTTCTGGCTGAGTTGGGCCTCCGTCGGAACTGAGGTCGCCTCAAGCAGTTATGGCTTCGGCAGTCCGTCGAGCACCACCATGATGGCCGATGCTAGCTGGGAGCGCGTCGGTTGTGAGATTCTGCTGGGGTGTCCGCTGATCCGGCGGCCGCTGCTCCTTCGGGGGTAGTGACGTTCTTGTTCACCGACGTGGAGGGTTCAACCCGTCGGTGGGAAGCCGACGCCGATGAGATGCGAGGGGCGCTGGCGGCCCATGACCAGGTCCTGCGAGCGGCGATTGAGGCGCACGGGGGTTGGTTGTTCAAGCACACCGGTGACGGGGTGTGCGCCGCGTTCGCCTCGCCCAGGTCAGCGGTGGATGCGGCGGTGGCCGCACAGCAGGCGCTGGAGTTGCCAGTGCGGATGGGCATCGCAACCGGCGAAGCAGAACTCCGCGAGGGCGACTACTTCGGTGCGGTGCTGAACCGGGCGGCGCGGGTGATGGCCGCCGGGCACGGCGGTCAGATCCTGTTGGCCGAGTCGACCGCAGGTCTGCTCAGCGGGGCGGACCTGGTGGATCTAGGGCCGCGACGGTTGCGGGATCTGCCGACCCCGGTCGGGGTATTCCAGGTCACCGCGCCGGGCCTGCAGACGGACTTTCCTGCATTGCGGGCAGTGGATGTGAGTCCAGGCAACCTGCGACCGGCGACCACGAGCTTCATCGGGCGTGAGTCCGAGGTCGCCGAACTGCAAGCCGCGATGAAGGCGCATCGGTTGGTGACGTTGACCGGGGTGGGTGGGGTCGGCAAGACTCGCCTGGCAGTCGAGGTCGCGTCGCGGCTGGCCGATGAATACCCCGATGGCGTTTGGTTTTTCGAGCTGGCTGCGGTCGCCGATCCTGCGGCGGTGCCCGATGCGGTCGCGTCCGTGCTGGGCATCACGCAGCAGCCGGGTAAGACCGTGAGCGAGTCGGTGGCTGCTGCCTTGGAGGGCAGAATCCGGCTTTTGGTGATCGACAACTGCGAGCATGTGCTCAACGCCGCAGCCGATCTCATCGAGGCTATCCTCGCGCAGTCGGAGACGGTGAAGATTCTGGTCACCAGCCGCGAAGGATTGGGAGTAGCCGACGAGCAACTGTGGCCGGTGCCGTCGTTGGATGTCGGTGCGGGCGTCGACTCTGCCGCAGTCAATCTGTTCGTCGAACGCGCACGCAGCGTGGCCCCCCGCTTCTCGATGGCCCCAACTGATGAGGCGGAAGCAGTGGTGCAGATCTGCGCTCGCCTTGACGGGATTCCGTTGGCCATCGAACTGGCGGCTTCACGGATGGCCTCGATGACGGCGAGCGAGGTGCGGGATCGTCTCGATCAGCGGTTCCGGCTGCTGGTCGGGTCGCGGCGTGGCCTGGAGCGCCATCACACGCTGCGTCACGCGGTGGCGTGGTCCTACGACCTGCTCGACGACACGGAACAGGCGCTGCTGCACCGGTGTTCGGTGTTCGCCGGGGGATTCGATCTGCAAAGCGCCTGCGCAGTCATGGGTTCCGATGATGACTTCGCCATCCTCGATCTGCTCGATGCCCTGGTGCGCAAGTCGCTGCTGATCGCCGACCGCTCCGCAGGGCGGACTCGATTCTCAATGTTGGAGACGATCCGCCAGTTCGCCGAGGAACAACTCGTCGCCTCTGGTGCCGCAACGAAGGTACGGACCGCCCACTCGCGGTACTTCGCCGGACGCGAAGCCGACATCATGGCCCTGTGGGACAGCCCCCGCCAGCGCGACGCCTACGAATGGTTCAGGACCGAACTGGCCAATCTGCGCACCGCGTTTCGCTGGGCCGCCGAACAGGGCGACCTCGACACCGCCGCCACCATCGCCACCTATGCAGGGTTGCTCGGAGTGTGGGTCCAAGCATTTGAGCCGATCGCCTGGGCTGAAGAGCTGGTCGAGCCTGCCCGCGCGGTCGGCCACCCGCGACTGGCGTTCCTGTACGTGATTGCGTCCATGTGCCACGCGACCGGACGGATCGAGGCGGCCGTCGGCTATGCCGATGCTGGCCAGATTGTTCTCGACAAGAGGCGCGAGGCGCTGCCGGGCGACATCGAATGCTGGCTCGGGTCTGTATACGCAGCCATCGGGCAGCCCGAGCGGTCGGCCAATTGGTGCCGCGCTCAGTTTGCACGCCGCCGTGACAGCCGCGTCCACATCCGGGCATGGCTGGTTACCGCCCTTGCACTGGCAGGTGCCATTGAGGAGGCGATGGATTGCGCGGATGGCCTCATCGAGGCCGCGGAAATAGCAGGCAACCCTTCCGTGCTCGCGTGGACGCTCAGTGCCTACAGTGCCGCTTACCGTAATGAAGATCCCGTCGGCGCGCTGGAAGCCGCGCGCCGGGGTCTGGTGATCGCTCAAGACAGCGGTGAGCGGTCCGTCGCGTCAGTCCTGGCGGTGTTTGTGGCACAACTTGAGGTCGAACACGGCGACCCGGTGTCCGCGTTCGATCACCTCACTCTTGCAATTCGCAACTACCACGATTCGGGCGATAGCAACGGGATCCGCCTCGCGCCGGCAGTCCTCGCCGTTCTCTTCGACCGGCTCGGACGCTCCGAACCAGCGGCTGTCATCGCCGGGTTCGCGCTCAGTCCCATGGCCGCAACGGGAGTCCCCGAGATCACCACCGCGATCACCCACCTCCGTGATGTGCTCGGTGAGGCGACCTATGAATCGCTGGCCCGCAAGGGTGAGGCGATGACCACCACCGAGATGGTGACCTATGCCTACGACCAAATGGACCAGGCCCGAACAGAACTCGAACATTCCTGTTGAGTTGGGTGAGTCGCGTATCCAACGCGAGAGCGGCGCAGCATGTTCTCAATCGCCTTCGGCAGTCTGTTCGGCCAAGACGCGGTACACCGTCGCCCGGCTCACGCCCAAGGCGTTGGCAATCGTGCTTGCAGACTCACCGTTAGCGTGCATCCGTTGCGCCAGACCGGCTTTCTTCTCGTCGAGCGCCTTGGGTCGCCCGATGTGCTGCCCCCGTGCCCGCCGTGCTTCCCGTGCCGCAGCACGCCGTTCGCGGCCTAAGTCAAGTTCAAGTTCCGCCAGACTGGCAAGGACTCCGGCGACCATGCGGCCAGTGGCGTTACTTGTGTCGATGCCTTCCCGCAGCGAGCGCAACACGATCTCTCGGTCACGCAGTTCGCGAATCGTCGTCATGACTTCCGCAGCGTTCCTGCCGAGGCGGTCGATCCCGACAACAACGATGGCATCACCAGGACGGGCATAGTCCAGTAGTGCCGCAAGTCCGGGTCGCTGCTCACGGGTCGAAGTGCCGGACAGCTTGTCGCTGTAGACCCGCTTCGGGTTGACACCCGCTGCGGTGAGGGCGTCGAGCTGTTGGTCTAGGGACTGGTGGCCGGTGGAGACGCGGGCGTATCCGAGTTGAGCGCCTTTGGTCGGGGCAGCGGTTGCGGGCATGAGATAAGTTTGTCTCAGAAATCGCAGAAGCTCAAGATCTGAGACGGAAGTTTTGAGGCAGCTTTTGCGACAGGTCGACGTGGGCTTTCTTATGCCGCTGACTTGCTCGCACCGCTCGTCTCACAACTAAAGTTTTGCGACGTCCATTGGCGTTGGCGGCGGCGGCAGGTGTCCACTTACCGCGACCCCAATCCCTAACTACAAATCTTGCTGTCCGGCAAAGTTGATACGGGCAGGTGCCGAGCGGCCCGCTGCAGTGCTGTGTGTCATCAGCGGGGAGAATTCGCGCTTGTAGTGCGACGAGTCTTCTAAGGTGGAGGTGCCGGATGGGCGCGCCAGTCGCCTCGGCGATGGGGTCGGACACGGAGCAGAAATAGGTGGTCGCATGGAATTGCAGCTTGGCCGCTGGATACGTGAGCACACCGAGACGAGCGCGGTGGAATTGGCCCGAAGATTGTGTATGGCGGAAGCGTCCCGGCATGGGCTTCCGCTCGACACGGTGTCCATTACCGGGCGAGTGAAAGTCGGCGACCAGGGCATCGACGGCCGCACACTGTTCCCCACAACTATCGACAGCCTGTTCCCCCTTGGCCCCTGCGTCTGGCAGATCAAGAGCGGCAGCACAACCCCTTCGCACACAACTGAATTCAATCCTGAGAAGCACGCGGGCCTAATCGACGCCATCAAGAACGGCGCGGACTACGTTTTGTTCTGGACGTTCGACCCGACCGACGTCGTGCGTTCTAACGTCGAAACCGGGTTCACGACTGCGGTCCAACAGGCCCGCCGTGATGCGAACGTAAGGTTCCTTTTCGGCGATCAGATCGAGCGGTTGTGCTACCAACACTTGTCGGTGCTCGCTCAAAGTGGCCCGGCACCGCTCCGTGGTCTGGTCGGACTCAAGGTCTGGGAAAGGACGTTTGAACTCATTGATTTCGAGGCGGATGAAAAGCGTCTGACTGCGATCGACATCCTCCGTGAACACGCTACGCACGAGCGTGAACCACATGGGATTCATATCATTGGAGATACGGGCGTCGGTAAAAGTCGCCTTGTCTACCAAGCTCTCTCGCTGGACGGTCTGCGTGAACGCGTTCTCGTAGTGCCCGACACCCGTTCTTGGGACCGCGACATACTCACACACATCGCGAATACTGAGGGCAGCTCCCTCGTCTTGGTGGTAGACGATTGCGATGCCGAGAGTCGCAGCAGGATTGATGACCTCGTGGGAATGTCACAAGGACGGATTCGCCTCATCACCACGGGATCCCGAGCAACTCGCGAGCGTCACGTCGAAAATCGTCGAAAGTTGGAGCTTCTTCCTCTCACGATTGATGCCAGCACCAAGATCGCACGGTCGAAAGGGCTGGATGAACAAGAGGCGACACGTGTAGCGGACTTGACTCAGGGCTATCCCGGAATCGCGGACAGGCTCGCGAAGGCGATCGCCTACGGCAGATCCGAGACCACACTTCTGGACCGAATCCGCGGAGATGACGAAATCGGTCCCGTACTTGCCGCCTTGGTAGTTGACGCGGATGTGCCTCTCTTAGGGCTAATTTCGCTTTTCGAACGCATCGGGTTCGACGGTGAAGTTGCACCAGAGCTGGGTCTTGCCTGCAAAGCTTTCGGTATCGACGAGGCGGCCGTGCGAAGGGTGGCCGACCGAGAGCTTCAGAAGTTTGTGTCCACCGCAGGCCGCTTTCGCCGAGTGACTCCCAAGTTATTTGCTATCTGGTTGGCGACGCGCTTCCTCGAAATGCATACCAGCACAATTGTCAACGAACTCGAGGAACTACCCGAGTTTTTGCGTCAGCGAATCTTCGACCAGATGTACCAGTTCGCCGGTGACCAGGTGGTCTCTCGCACACTCGGGACCCTCTTGGAGCAAGCCCCTTTCGGTAGCGGCGCCATAGCTGACGTGGACGGTGGCGCCGCCCGAGTTATCCACGTCGGGTCCATAGTCAACCCGCAGGCGGCGATGGCAGCCATCGAACGGATCATGGACGGAGCGACCACCGAAGAGCTGGCCTCAGCCCGCGACGGACGTCGCGATCTCGTTGAAGCGATCGAGGTGCTGCTTTGGTCTGGGGATCACTTCGAGCGAGCCGCTAGCGCAGCCTTAAGACTCGCGATAGCCGAGAACGAGCGTTGGTCCAACAACGCCACCGGGACCGTCCAACGCATTTATCGCGTGTTCCTGGGGGGAACAAGCGCGAGTTACGAGCGGCGAATGGCTTGGACTCGAGACGCTCTGAGCACCTTCGGTGAGGAGGCAATACCGATCATCGTTCCCGGTCTTGCGTTGGCGTTCGACGCCCACGAATTTCGCATGTCTACGGACTTTGGTGGAGGCGTGGCGCCAGCTGAGTGGCGCCCGGCCACACCCGCAGAAGAGACGGAGGCACGAAGGTTGGCGTGGGAGCTACTGATAGAGGTAGCCCAGCGTGACGTCGCTTCTCGTGCGGCAGTTGCGAATTCTCTCGCCCAAGGCTTGCGCATCGCGTTATTGCGGGGCATGTCAACTGAAGTATTGACCTCACTTGAGACGGTCGAATGGCCAGCACGAGGGCGCGCGGAACTGATCGAGGCTCTCAACCATGCACGCTCGTATGACAAGCCCAATCCAAATCTCGACGCTGAGATCGCTGACCTCGTCGCCCAGCTCGCCGGTGACCGTTTCGAGGAGCGCGCAAGATACGTGTTCGCAGCGTCCGTGTGGGAGCTCACAGATGACCGCAACGAACTAATCGCGGGGCTTCCGGGCGTGCTCGTGGATCTCGCCGAGCGAGCAGCCAATAGTGGTGCGGCGACGTGGCGCGAGATGATCGAGCTGTCGAGGGAGGGAAATCCGGACACTACGAGCCGATTCTTCGAGGAACTCGCGAAGCGGGCACCCAGCCTCGACTTCGAAAGCGAGATGGAGGAGCTGGAGCCACCGCCTCTCCCAGCGGTGACCGGCTACCTTCGAGGACTCGCCATGGTCGGTGCGGTCGATCCGGTGACTGTCCTCGAACGTTGGAGTGGCAGGGAACAGCTGAGTGCTTCGATCATTCGGGCCGTGCACTTGTTGCCTGCGACCGATGAGCTAGCACGCCTTGCGATCGCGGCGGTGAATCAAGGCTCGTCACCCGCCGAGGATCTTGGCCAATTTCTGTATGGCGCCTGGACTCGCACCCTCAATCCCGACGTAGTAGGTAGCTTGCTGATGCTACTCGGCGAGGCCGTACGCAAGCGGCTCGACGAGGGCGACAGCCCACGAGCGCAGCATGCACTGGATCATGCCCTAGGTATCGCTGACCAATGGACTGAGGACAACCCGATGCCCCCGACGGGCACGCCGTTGAGGTCGGCTCTAAGCGACTTGCTCGCTATCTCGGAACAGATGGAAGTCGGAGCTTCGGGCGGTTCCTCCATGCTGGATCTTCACGTCGCCCACATCGTGCCACGCATGGCTCTGACCACAGCGGAACGATTGACGATGCTTTTACGACGATTTCAATCGCTGCAGTCATTCCCCTCCGAGTACACCCTCAAAGAGCTGGACGAACTCATCGGCGCTGAGCCAACCGAGGTATTGCCGGCGCTCGTGGAGTTTCTGAAGTCCGGTGCGGATGGTTCCTTCAACCCATGGTCGTTGTGGCTTGAAGATGCCAAGTTGCTGAGCCGTATTCAGGGGGAGGTGGACCGCGATCAGCTGCTAGAGCTGGTAGTCGAAACAGGTGACCCAAAGACGTGGTCGCACCTGGTTTCGCACGTCGCATTTGACACTGACAAGCCCGACCCGTTGCTCGTCGCCCTTCTCGGTCGTTCGGACGACGCCGAACTGCGGGGTAGATCAATGTCCCAGTTCATGCATCCGCGCTCAACCTACTGGGGATCGGAGTCCGACTATCTGAAACGTCGCCGCGAGGTGGCCGCTCGCTGGCGTGCCGACCCGGGGCTTCCCGCGCTGTTCGCTGAATGGGTTGATGAGTTGGTCGAAGCACTTGATGCAGATATTCGCCGGGCGGAGGAGGCTGAAGCCGAAGGACGATGGTGATCCCTTCGGTTGCATGATCGGCCTCGCGGCGATCGCTGTTTGCCTGATAAGCGGGCGTCAACGGGGTGGCCGTCGAACCGCTGGTGTCATAGAACCGCGTAATCTGTCTTGATGGCACAGCCAACGGACGAGTTGACGTCGGAGATCATGCGCGCCCTGGAGATCGATAGGCAGTGGGTTCGGGATTTTGACCCTGATGATGTCGACGGCATCTCGCGCGCAAGAACAGCTGGACGCCGCGCTGGCCGTGCGTTAAAGCTCAAGGTGGCAACGGTCCAGAGTGACCCAGCGCGCCGCAAAGACCGGCGAGTGGCGGTGTGGGTGGTCGTCAACCAGGACGAGACCGATCCCGAGGAGGAACGCCGTCTTTCGGAGCGGGCCGCTCTATTGATAAGACATGCGTTCGATGAGGATGTCAACGAACGGGGAGAGCAGAGCGCAGGGTAGCGAGCGGCTGGTCTTAGCGATGCCCAGGCCAACGATCAGAGTTGGGCGAACCCATCGTTTATTCACCGGTAATGATCGCGAAACGCCGAGAATCGACCGGATCCAATAGGGCAGCGACCGTGCGAAAGCCATTGCGCAGCAACGTATAGCACGGCGTAGCCGGAAAAGTCCGGATGGGTTGTCCCGTAATCCGTTGGTCGCGGGTTCGAGCCCCGCCCGCCCCACTCGTTTTCTGTATGACGTCGGGTGATGCTTGACATTTCTATGACCAGTGACGGTTCGTTCGTATTCAGACCTGGTTTGGCCGACGCTTCAGGCCGCTGTTGCGCTCGGCTCGTACGCCCTGCCAAAGCGAATCTCAAAGCGATGGCGCATGTGATATCAACTTTTGAGACTGCACCTGCTGCGCGGTCGCAGCCATCCGGCGAAGTTCGAGCCGTGGCAGTCTTGGCAGTGTGACCGACCTCGTGGAGGACTTCGAGGCTCAGCGGCCGCGCCTGTTCTGGTTGGCCTACCGACTGCTGGGGTCGGCGAGCGAAGCCGAAGACGCGGTGCAGGATGCATACCTGCGATTGCACGGTGCAGACGCAGCGCTTATCGAATCGCTGCCGGCGTGGCTTACCAAGGCGGTCACGAATTTGTGCCTCAACCGGCTCACGTCGGCCCGCGCTCGCCGCGAGGTCTACCCCGGGCCGTGGCTTCCGGAGCCAGTCCTCACCGACGACCGGACACTCGGCCCGCAGGAAATTGCCGAACAACGCGAGTCGGTGTCCATCGTGCTGCTGAGCCTGATGGAGGAACTCAAGCCCAACGAGCGGGCGGCGTTCGTGCTCCGAGAGGCGTTCGCCTACAGCCATTTAGAGATCGCCGAGATCCTCGAGATGTCGGAGGTCAGCGCCCGGCAGCTGTACCGGCGCGCGAGGCAACGTCTTGGTGAACCTCGGCGGCGATTCCAACCTGATCGGAAGCAGTGGCAGTCACTCGTCGATCGGTTCTTCACCGCCGCCACCGCCGGCGACGTCGCCGGACTCGTCGAAATCTTGACCGCCGATGTGACGTCCACCGCCGACGGCGGCGGCAAGGTGGCGGCGGCCCGGCGCGTGGTCTCGGGCCGCGACCGGATGGCCCAGTACGTGGCGCGCGTGTTCACCAGAAACCTGGCGCAGATACGGCTGCGTCTGGAGGTCGCCGAGGTCAACGGCGAGCCGGCGATGCTGGCATTCGACGGCGACGCGCTGGCCGGCGTCTTGTGCTTCGAGGTCACGGGCGAGCAGATAGCGGCCGTGCGGATCCTGGCCAATCCCGACAAACTGCGGTTTCTTGCGAAGCAGTTGTCACATCCGGCGGGCCTGCCCGGTTCATAGGGTATGACGAACTCTGTACTCGTAACCGGCGGCACGGGAACCGTGGGTCGCATCGTTGTCGACCATCTTGTGGCCGAGGGCAAAGATGTCCGCGTTCTCAGCCGCGGGCGGCGACCCCAACAGTCCACCGACGTCCGGCATGTCGTGGGGGACGTCCGAACCGGTGATGGGCTCGACGCGGCGCTGGCCGGCGTCGACACGATCGTGCACTGCGTCTATCCCAGCGAGTACCTGGTGGCGGCGGCCAAGCGTGCCAGCGCACCGCATCTGGTGTACGTCTCCATCGTCGGTATCGACCGCGTCCCATTCGCCCTCTACCGCCTGATGCTCGCCAACGAACGTCTGATCGCCGAGTCGGGCCTGCCGTGGACGGTGCTGCGGGCGACCCAGTTTCACGATCTGATCGCCTTCATGTTGCGCATACTCGCGAAACCGCCGGTCATGGCGCTGCCGTCGGGCCTGCGGTTCCAACCGGTCGACGTGCGCGACGTGGGCGCACGGTTGGCCCAATTGGCTCTGGGCGAGCCGATCGGGCGTGCGCCGGATTTCGGCGGCCCGCAGCCACGTGAGATCGACGATCTTGCCCGCAGCTACCTGGCGATCGCCGGCAAGCGCCGATCCATCGTCCCGGTTCGGTTGCCCGGCAAGGTGTTAGGCGGGATACGGGCCGGCGCGCTGCTGGCCCCGGAACACGCCGCCGGCACGATCACCTTCGAGGAATACCTCGGCGAACAGTTCGCCGCTGACCAACTGCCCTATCGCGGCGTCGTCCAGACTTACCTGCCGCGCCTACGAAAGGGGTCGCGGTGAATGCCCGGCTGGCCGCGGCTTGCGCCGGGGTGTGGTTTCTCACGTTCGTGGAGGTCGCGATCGGGCTCGTCGCAACACTGGCCCCGCCGGCGTTCTACGACTACGCTCGCCGTCGCCGGTGACCTCTGCGGGCTCGACGGTGCCGGCACGACGGCCTGCAAGGATTCTCAAGGCCGCGGATTCCTCATCTCGCAACAAGGGACTCTTTGGCTGGCGCACGTTTAATCTAAGTTCACCCTTCACGCGACTTTCGATCGCTGAAGCGCCGATACTCGGTGTCTGAAACTGGTTGCACCACCGAGGGATTCGGTCAGGGCCAAGTGCTATTCGCCGTGCTCCGGCCGAACTGGGGTGTTCTGCCGGATCAGCGCTCGCGCCTCATGCAGGTGCTTGGCCGCCCACCGGCGATACGTTCGTCGAGCCCACGACATCCGTTCCTGCGAACGCTCCGTACCCATCCCGGCGATCCGGCTGAGCATCTGCAGATACGCCCTGCGACTGAGCAAGAGCCCGTGCATGAACAACAACGGCACTCCGCGGCCGCCGACCGAAAGCCCAATCTGGCGCCCGTCATCGAGTTCCACGACGTGATGACTCAGACGGATGCGGCTTGGTTCTGTGTCCGTCATGGCCACGGCGGAATTCCCGGCTGGCCGGACGTTGAAACGGTGTGGAGCAGCGGGCGTCGCGCTTGTGCCGCCGCAACAGGGGGTATCCGGCTGGGCAAGATGACGCAAATGTCCAATCGAAGCACGGACGAAATCGACCCTTGCGTGCGTGTTTACGGGGCGCGGGTCCACAACCTGCGGGGTGTCGACGTCGAAGCGCCGCGGGACGCGCTGGTCGCTTTCACCGGCATCTCCGGATCCGGCAAATCGTCGCTGGCCTTCGGGACCATCTATGCCGAGGCCCAGCGCCGCTACTTCGAATCGGTCGCTCCATACGCCCGTCGGCTGCTGTTGCCCACCGGCGCGCCAAAGGTGGATGACATCACCGGCTTACCGCCTGCCGTCGCGCTGCAGCAGCGGCGGGGCTCGGCGACGTCGCGGTCGACGGTCGGCACCGCCACCACTCTGTCAAACCTGCTGCGGATGCTGTTCTCCCGCGCCGGCACCTACCCGCGCGGGGCCACGGAACGACTGGACTCCGATGCGTTCTCGCCGAACACCGCGGTGGGCGCGTGCCCCGAATGCCACGGGCTGGGGCGAATACACCGGGTGACCGAAGAGACACTGGTGCCGGACCCCTCGCTGACCATCCGCGAAGGCGCGGTGGCCGCATGGCCGGGCGCGTGGCAGGGCCAAAACCTGCGCGACATCCTCGTCACGCTGGGCTACGACATCGACAAGCCATGGCGCAAACTTTCTAAGCGGCAACGTAATTGGATCTTGTTCACCGACGAACAACCAACCGTCGAAATAGATCCGAGCCAGCACCCGGTGCAGGCCGACTATTACTACAACGGCACGTTCTCCAGCGCCGAACGCCATGTCCGCCACACGCTGGCCAATTCTCATAGCGCGATGATGCGTCGCCGGGTACTGCAATTCGTCGACAGTGTCGAGTGCCCGGTGTGCGACGGTTCCGGGTTGCGGCCGGAGGCTCTGAAGGTGACATTTGCCGGGCGCACCATCGCCGACTACACGGGGATGCCATTGGCCGACCTCGCTGAAGCGTTGCGCCCGACGGCTTCTCGGACCGATGCCGCCGCCGCGTACGAGTCCACGCAATCCGGTGAGCTGACGGAGGTGGCGACCATGATCGCCGCCGACCTCGTCGCGCGCTTGCAGGTACTCATCGATCTCGGCCTCGGCTATCTCACGCTGAGTCGCCGCACTCCGACGGTGTCGCCCGGCGAACTGCAGCGGTTGCGGCTGGCCACTCAACTGCGCGCCGGCTTGTTCGGCGTGCTCTATGTGTTGGACGAGCCGTCGGCCGGACTGCATCCCGCCGACGCCGAACCGCTGCTCGAGGTGCTCGATCGCCTGCGGCGCACGGGCAATTCGTTGTTCGTGGTCGAGCACGACATGGACGTGGTACGCCGTGCTGACTGGATCGTCGACGTGGGCCCTGGAGCCGGAGAGCTCGGCGGCGGCGTGCTCTACAGCGGGCCGGTGCCGGGTCTCGCCGACATCCAGGGGTCGGTCACTCGCAGGTACCTTTTCGACGGGGCCGGGCCGCCGTCTCGTCAGCCGCGAACGCAGTCCGGGTGGCTGCGGTTGCGCGGGATCTGCTTCCACAATTTGCGGGACCTCGATGTGGACCTGCCGCTTGGGGTGTACACCGCCGTCACCGGAGTGTCCGGGTCAGGCAAGTCGACGCTCGTCGTCAAGGTCCTCGGCGATGTCGTGCACAGCCACCTCGGCACCGGGCGCGCAGCGGAGCCGGCCGAAACCGATGACGACGAAACCGACAGTGGGATCATCGATCTCGATCACGACGCGAGTGTCGGGGTGACGGCAGAGGGGGCCGAGCAGATCAACCGGCTGGTATCGGTCGACCAGCGCCCGATCGGACGCACGCCGCGCTCGACGCTGGCGACCTACACCGGCTTGTTCGACGCCGTGCGCCGCGAATTCGCCGCGACCCCGATGGCGCGTCGCCGCGGGTGGACGGCGGGCAGGTTCTCGTTCAACGTGGCCGAAGGTCGCTGCTCCACTTGTCAGGGGGAAGGGTTCGTCTCGGTCGAATTGTTGTTCCTGCCAGGCACATACGCCACATGCCCGGCGTGTCAAGGAGCGCGATACTCCGATGAGACCCTCGAGGTGCGCTATCGGGACCACACGATCGCCGACGTGCTCGCGATGACCGTCGATGAGGCCGCGGAGTTTTTTGTCGACGTCGCCAGCGCGGCGCGGAGCCTGACCACGCTGCAAGAGGTCGGACTAGGCTATCTCCGTCTCGGACAGCCCGCGACCGAGCTCTCGGGTGGCGAGGCGCAGCGGATCAAGCTCGCCACCGAACTGCAGAGACCCCGGCGCGGGCACACCCTATACGTCCTCGACGAGCCGACCACCGGGCTTCACCCCGCCGACGTGGATCTGCTGGACCGTCAATTGCACCGCTTGGTCGACGCGGGCAACACCGTCGTGGTGGCCGAACACGACATGCGGGTGGTCGCGGGGGTCGACTGGGTGATCGACCTGGGACCGGGAGCCGGCAGCGACGGCGGACGGGTGGTTGCCGCGGGCCCGCCGACGAAGGTGGCCCGCGCGAAGCACAGCCGCACGGCGCCGTACCTGGCGAAGCGGCTACCAGGTTAACCGCCAATCGGGTCACGCAATCTGGACAACCGCTTTTGTTCGAAGTACTGGTTGTCGGCAAGGTAGATCGGTTTCTTCCCGGTGTGGTCCATCAACTCGCGGAATGCCCTGAACTCCTGTTCCTCGGCGCCCGGGTAGTTATAAAGCTCATCAAAGACGATTACGGTGCCCGACACGATGTTGTCGATCAGGTCGTCCAGACCCAGTGCGCAACGCAGGTCCCACGCTCGCCGGCGCCGCGAACTCCCGTCGCCTCCCGAGCCGCCCGGTCCCGCCACTGTATGCGGCGGCATTGCTACTTCGACACGGAAATTTGATCCACCGCAACGGCCGATAGAGCAGTACTCTTATGATCCAGCATCTCCGTGAAGGAGCGGGATCGTGGGGTCTCAGAGAGTCGTCGTCAGTCGGCCGGATCGGCTCCCGTTGGCCGCTCGTGCGTCCGCGGTGCCCGCAACGATCCTCGACCTAGGCGGCCGGTATCCGGGCGCCGCGGTGTTGCTCGCGGCACCGCTGACAGTCGCCGGTATCTGGGGAATGGTCATCCGCCCGTCCTTGGCGCTGCCGCTGGTGCTGCTGGTCGGCGTGGCTTTGGTACTGGCCGATTTCCTGGCGGGTCCATACAGAGTGGCCGAGCAAAAGGCGCGGGCCGGGGCCGGCGCCCCGATGCGGAACCGTCAGCCGCTCGTCAATCCACCCAGGCCGCCGTCCAAGCCGAAGCCGCCGCGGCCCAAGGTGCAAGCGCACGCGGGGGCGGAGGCAGAAGCCGCCGCGGCCCAGGCGCTCGCGGCGGAAGCCGAAGCGGTGGCCGCCGCAGCGCGGGCGCGGGCGGACGCGGCTGCGGCCGAAGCGCTGGCCGCGGAGGCGGAAGCTTTGGCCGCGGAAGCCGAGGCGCTGGCCGCCGAGGCGCGGGCGCAGGACGAAGCCGCCGCGGCCGAAGCGCTGGCCGCCGAACCCGAAGCGGTGGCTGCCGAGGCTCAGGCGCAGGCAGAGGTCGCCGCGGCCGAGGCGCTGGCCGCGGAGGCGCGGGCGCGGGAGCGGGCGCATGCGGAGGCCGCGGCCGCCGAAGCGATGGCCGCCGAGGCGCACAAGCGGGCAGAAGCCGCCGAAGCCCAGGCCCTGGCCGCCGAGGCCCGGAAGCAGGCCAAAGCCGCCGAAGCCCACGCCCTGGCCGCCGAGGCCCGGAAGCGGGCAATAGCCGCCGAACCCGAAGCCTTGGCTGCCGAGGCGCGGGCGCAGGCAGAAGCCACCGAAACCGAAGCCCTGATCGCTGAGGCGCGGGAACGGGAACGGGCACGCGCAAAAGCTGCCGAAGCCGAGGCGTTGGCCATCGAGGCGCGGAAGCAGGCGGAAGCCGCCGAAGCGCAAGCGCAGGCCGCTGCAGCCAGGAAGCGGGCAGAAGCGGCCGAAATCGAGGCCGTTGCGGCCGAAGCTCGCAAGCGCGCAAAGGCCGCCGAAGCAGAAGCGCTGGCGGCCGAGTCGCGGGCGCGCGCAGAAGCCGCCGAGACCCAGGCCCTGGCCGCCGAGGCTCGGGCGCGGGAGCGGGCGCGCGCGGAAGCCGCCGAAGCCGCGGCCCTGGCCGCCGAGTCGCGGGCGCGCGCGGAAGCCGCCGAAACTCGCGCTCGGGCCGCCGAGGTTTGGGCGGGAGCAGAAGCCGCCGAAGCCCAGGCTCGGGCCGCCGAGGCGCGGGCGAAGGCGATCCGGCTGCGGCTTGAGGCTGAAGCCAAGAACAAGCGTCCCCCGCAAGGCGACCAGCCGTAGCCGGTGCTGCGGCGCTCGCGAACACGCTGAACGGGCGCGAGCAGCGTCATGTGGCCGGAAGTGTGGAAAACCGGCACCTGGGTATCCCAGCGGGCGTATGTCTACAGCACGGACACAACCGGATCAGCGCGAACTCGACGGCGTACAACGGATCGTCGACGCCATCTCCCAGGCGTTCGCCGCCAAGATCGTCGGGCAGCGTGAACTTCGGGAGTCGCTGCTCATCGGTCTGCTCGCGGGTGGACACGTCCTGCTGGAAAGCGTGCCGGGCCTGGCCAAGACCACCGCCGCTAAGGTGCTCGCCGAGTCGATTCATGGCCGCTTCCAACGCATTCAGTGCACGCCCGACCTGCTGCCCAGCGACATCATCGGTACCCAGATTTACGACTCGGCGACCAACTCCTTTGTCACCCAACTGGGTCCGGTGCACGCCAACATCGTGCTGCTCGACGAGATCAACCGGTCCAGTGCCAAGACGCAGAGCGCAATGCTCGAGGCAATGGAGGAGCGGCAGACCACGATCGCCGGGCAGGTCCACCCCCTTGCGGATCCGTTTCTGGTCATCGCCACCCAGAACCCCGTCGACCAGGAAGGCACCTATCCGCTCTCCGAGGCGCAGACCGACCGTTTCCTGCTCAAGGAGATCGTGCGCTACCCCTCCCCGCAGGAGGAGGTAGAAGTCATGTCGCGGATCGACGCCGGCGTCTACGACAGGGGACGGCCGGCGGCGCCGGTGGTCAGCCTCGACGACGTGTCGCGCCTGCAGGAGGTGGTGCGTCACGTCCACATGGACCGTGCGCTGATGCTCTACGCCAGCCAACTGGTCGACGTGACCCGCCACCCCGCGCGGGCGCTGCCCAAGCAGATCGCGCGCCTGGTCGAGTACGGCGCCAGCCCACGTGCCACGATCGCGTTCTGCAAGGCGGCCCGAGCGCAGGCGGTGTTGGCCGGGCGCGCGCACGTGCTTCCCGAGGACATCGCGAAGCTCGCGCACCGGGTGCTGCGGCACCGGCTCATCCTCGGCTTCGAAGCGGCCAGCGCCGACATCACTCCCGAGGTCGTGGTCGACGCCGCGCTGCGGGCCGTGCGCGTGCCCTGAGGCCAATCGTGGGCAAGCACCTCAACCGGGCCAAGGCGCACTTCGGCACCGATACCCGCGGTCTGCTCGAAGGCGGCCGCTACGCGCTATTGCATACGCGCAGCATGGAATTCGACGACCTGCGCCCGTACGTTCCCGGCGACGACGTCCGGGACATCGACTGGAAGGCTTCCGCGCGCTCGGGCGACGTGCTCATCAAACGGTTCGTCTCCGAAAAGCACCACAAGATCCTGCTCGTCGCCGACGCCGGTCGCAATATGTCCGCGCTTGCCCCGAGCGGGGAGTGCAAACGGGACGTCGCCGCGCACATCATGGGTGCGGTGGGCTTGATCGGCCTGCGGCGGTCCGACCAGATCGGCATGGTCTACGGCGACCGCCGTGGCAGCGTGAACATCCCGCAACGGCGCGGGGAGTCGCACATCGAAGGTTTGCTGCACCGCTGGTACCAGCAGACCACTACCGGCCCCGGTCGCAGCGACATCGTCGCCCAACTCGACTACGTCGCAACGCATTACCGGCACACCATGCTGATCATCGTCGTCTCCGACGAAGCGGAGGTCGACGAACGGCTCGGCGAAGTGCTCACCAGACTCACCGGGCGCCACGACATCATGTGGGCGATGGTGTCGGACATGCCCGCGGTGGGTCCCGACAACACCGACGGCTATGACGTCGCCACCGGTCGCTTCGTCCTGAACGGCGCCGATCTCGGCCCGCGGGTCTTCACCGCGTACCGCCGCGCCGAGGCGAAGCGACGTAACCGCCTCGATGCGTTCCTGACAGCCCACGCCGTTCCGTACGCGATTATCGCCGGCAGCAAGGACATTCGGCGCGAGCTCGTTCGCCTGACCGAGGTGGCCGCCCGTGCCGGATGATCTGCTGCGCTATGTGTTCGGCCCGCAGCCATACTCGTCGGTATGGCTGTGGCTGGCCGTGCTGCTGATCCTTGCCGTATTCGGCTGGTATGCGGGTGTTTTCGTGTGGACGCTGCCGTCTGACCGGCTGCGGCGCATCCCGGTTGTGCGGCGAGTGCATGCCTGGCTGATCCGCAACCGATTCGTTCGTTGCGTGCAGGGTATCGCCGACGAGCACAGTGCCGGGCGGGTGTCGGCCCAGGAGGCGTGCGCGGCGATCAGCCGGACGCTACGCAGTTTTCTACATCAGGCGACCGGCACGCGGGCGCAGTACCTGCAGATCGCCGCCGTGGCCGACGGGGACCTGGCCGCTGCCGCGCCGCTGCTCACCCAGCTCGGTGACGGGCAGTTCAACGCGGAGACGCTTGTCGACGTCCACGATGCGAGTGCCCGGGCGCAGGAGTTGATCCGCTCGTGGAGCTGAAATGGTGGCCCGTCGCGCTCGTCGGATTGTCCTGTTTCGTCGCGGTTGTCGCGCTGGCGGCGCTGGTGCCGATGTCCGCTACCCGCCGGCAGCTGCGCCCGCTGGCCAACGTCGCACGACTGACCCGGTTGCCCGAGTACGCGAAAGTAGCGCGGCTGCGGTCGCTGTCGACGATTGTGACGTTGGTGGTGCTGACCGTCATGTTCGCCGCCGCGACATGGGCGGCGGCCCGCCCGAGCATGGCGACCAACGATTTCGACGCCGCCCATCCCGAGGACATCATGTTGTGCGTCGGGCAGCCGGTGGCCGATGCGTCGACGGCCGAACTGCTTGACTACTTCGTGCGCCGCACCACGAATTCCCCTCAGGCCCAACGCATCGGCCTGACATCGGCCAACCGCCGCCTGGTGCCGCTGACGCGCGATCATCAGTACGCCGTCGGCCGGTTCGGCGACTACGCCGGCGCCGACCACGAGGCGGCGTCGTTCGCCCCGGCGGTGCCGTATACCGACTACGCCGCAAGCGTGAATGACGTTCTTGCGCTGTGCCTCTCCGGTTTTCCAGCCGCCGAGCAGTGCACCACCCACCGGAGCTCGGTGATCTATCTCGGGCCATCGGATCTCCGTGCCGCGGGGGAGCAGCGGCCCGCATTGTTCACCGATGGCAGCGTCAGGGCGTTGGTCGAGCGGGTCGGGGCCCAAGTCAACGTGATCGACACCGCCGCCTCACCCGCGAGCGCCGAGCTGGCCACGCTCGCCAACCAGACCGGCGGCCGGTATGTCACCCCGGGTGTCAAATCGGTGACCGCGGCGCTCAACGAGATTCGCGCGCACGCCCCACCGGCGCGCCGCGCCGACGGCACCGTGGTGACCGCGGACTTCCGCGACGCACCGGTGACACCCCTGGTGATCGCCCTATTGTCGGCGGCCGTGCTGTCGGTCGCCCTCTTGGTGTTGCGCCGATGATGTTTCAACCCGTACTGCCCTGGCCGATCCTCGCGGTCGTGGCCGGCGCGCTGGTGCTGGCGCGGGTGGTGGCGCTGCGTCAGGTGCTGCTCTCGGCGGGACAGCGGCGGGGCCGTGCGGTGTTGCGCTGGGGTGGGGTGACGTTGGCGGTGCTGCTGCTCATTGCGGCGACCACCCGCCCGGCGTTGCTTGACCGCGAAAACGGCCAGGGCGCGACGGCCGCCGCCGGCGCCAATCTCAACGTGTTCCTGGTCGTCGACCGTTCGGCAGGCGCAAACGCTGGAGACGAACCGCGAAGCGTGCGCGACGACATCGCGGCGGTGATCAAGCAGTACCCGGCAGCACGGTACGCCCTCATCGGCTTCGCCTCGAAAGCGTCCCTGGATTGGCCGCTGTCCGAAGATGTTTGGAGCCTGCAGCCGATTGTCGCTGCGTTCGGCTCGCAGAAAGCGGCGTCCGACGTGAACGCGGGCGCGGCGGACAACGTGCTGCGATACCAGCTGATCCAGGCGACGCAGCAATATCCGGCCTCGCGGAACGCGGTGCTCTACTTCGGCTCCGGTGCGCCGGGTTCGCGCGCGCCCCAGGGCGAATTCAACCTCATGGGTGGTTCGGTGGCCGGGGGAGCGGTGCTGGGTTATGGCAGCGGTGACGCGATCGATGAGTCCGAATTGCACCGAGTCGCAGCACAACTCGGCGTACCGTACGTACACCGCGAGCTCGGTCAGCCCTTCCAAATTGCACTGCCCGACACGTCGGGCAGCGGACCGGATGCCGCCAACCGGACCGAGCTGTCTTGGCTGCCGGCGCTACTCGCGGCGGTACTGTTGCTCGCCGAGATCTACCTGTCGGTCCGAGAGTTCCGGCGCGGCCGCATTGCCCGACGGGACTTGGAATCATGACGCGCCGACCGGCCCGGCTGCGGCTGCGACGGCGCCTCCTCGTCTACTCGGCTCCGCTCGTCGCCGTCGCGCTGCTGGTCGCGATCAAGCTGTTGTCGGTTGTGCTGGCCGGCAATTCGGCGGCCGGCGCGTTCATGAGCCGCGACGGAGACACCGTGCGCACCGACGCGGCGATCCTCGGCGTCGTCAATGTGGTGGAACCGGCGAGGGCCCCGTTCGCGGCGGGCGCGGCCGCCGTCCTCGATGGCCGGCTCGAAGACGCCGACGCCCACTTCGCCGACGCGCTGGCCCGAACCGACGTGGCGGGTTCCTGCCCGGTGCGCGTCAACCTCGAACTCGTCCGCGAAACTCAGGGCGACCGGGCCGCGGCGGCGGGGGACCGCGCACGCGCGGACCAGCGCTACGCGAGTGCGCTGGCCATCGTCGATGCCGCGCCGCACGCATGCTTCTTCGGCAACACCGACCCGGACCCACAGCGGCGCACCATCCGTGACGACGCCGCAAACCGGTTGGCGGCCAAAAGGACTGCGCTCAGCGCCCCGTCCCCGGCGACGCCACCGCCGCCACCGCCGCCACCGACGGCGCCGCCCCCACCGCCGCCGGTCGCCACCGTCGCGCCCGACGGCCGGGAGGTCCCGCCGCGCCGGCTCGATCCCACGGGAGGCGATCCGCTCGACAAGCTGCAGCAGGTGCTGCAGGACGCCGCGTCCCCGTAACGCTCTGTCAGGCTCTTGGTATGAACCAACCGTGCCCCTGCGGCAGCGACAACACTTATCGCGCCTGTTGTGGCCCGCTCCACGAGGGCGAGTCGCAGGCCCGGACGGCCGAGGAATTGATGCGCTCGCGGTACTCGGCATTCGCCTACGGTGACGCCGACTACCTGTTCCGCACGTGGCACCCGCGCACCCGCCCGGCCGACGTGACTGTCGACCCGGGGATCACCTGGACCGGCTTACAGGTGATCGACACCGAGGCGGGCGGGCCGGGCGATGAGTCCGGGGAAGTGGAATTCACGGCCCGATACGAATCCGCGGGCCGTGCCGGCAGCCTGCATGAACGCAGCCGCTTCGAACGCCGCGCCGGTCGATGGTTCTACCTCGACGCCGTGGACGATTCGTAGCGGTGCCCCACCTTGGTCTGCCTTGGAGCGAGTGACGGGATTTGAACCCGTGTATACGGCTTTGCAGGCCGCTGCCTAGCCACTCAGCCACACCCGCACGACTCGCAACCATGCCAGCAAACACGGGCATAGCCCAGTCTTTTACTCGGCCCGATCATTTCGTCAAACGGCTGCGGGCCAACCGGTTCACAGGCCGATGTAGACGGCCTTGGTGTTGAAGTAGGCCTCGATGCCCTTGCGGCCCCGCTCGCCGCCCCATCCCGACTGCTTGTGCCCGCTGATCGGCATCGATGGGTCGGCCGCCAGCGAGGAGTTCACCCAAATCTGGCCCGCGCGAAGCTCATTCACCATGCGATGGGCGCGGCTGAGGTTCTCGGTCCAAATCGATCCGGCCAGCCCGTAGTGCGTGTCGTTCGCCTCCGCGATCACCTCGTCCTCGTCGTCGAACGGGATGACGCAGCCGACCGGTCCGAAGATCTCCTCTTTGATCAGCCGCATGTCCGGTGTGGTGTTGGTGACGATCGTCGCCTCGTAGAAGTAGCCCTTGCGGTCCATCGGCTTGCCGCCGGTAATCACCTGAGCGCCGCCGGCCACGCCGTCGTTCACGATGCCTTCCACGCGCTTGCGCTGCTTCTCGCTGATCAGCGGGCCCAGCGCCGAATCGGGGTCGTCGCTGCCGCCCATCGGCAGCATCTGCGCGAACCCGGCGAGGCCCTCGACCACCTGGTCGTAGATGCCGCGCTGAACGTACATACGCGAGGTACACGAACAGTTCTGGCCGGACCCCGCGAGCAGACCCATGCCGGCGCCCATGATCGCCTTATCGAGGTTGGCGTCGTCGAACATGATCAGCGGCGACTTACCGCCGAGCTCGAGCGTCAGTCGCTTGAGGTTGCCCGCGGCCGCCTTGACGATCAGCCGCCCGACCTCCGTCGACCCGGTGAACGAGATCTTGTCGACGTCCGGATGCGCGGTGAGCGCGGCACCCGTGGTCTCGCCGTAGCCGGTGATGACGTTCAGGACGCCGTCGGGCAGACCCGCCTCGCGGAAGATCTCTTCCAATTTCAGCGCGGTGAGCGGCGTCTCCTCGGCGGGTTTGAGGACGGCGCTGCACCCCGCCGCGAGCGCGGGCGCGACCTTGAGCATCGCGACGAAAAACGGCCCGTTCCAAGGAATGATGAGACCGACGACACCGACCGGCTCGAGCTGGGTGAAGGTGTGGTAGGTCTCCCACGTGCCGAGCAGGCCGTCGGATACAAGGTTGGCCGACTCGCCGTGAATCTTGCCGACCCAACCGGCGTAGTACTTCAGCATGTCCACCGACACCGGGATGATGTGGCCGGCGGCCGTGAGGTTCATGCCGTTGTCTTGGGCCTCGAGCGCGGCCAGCTCGTCTTTGCGTTCCTCGATGATGCGCGCGGCGCGGAAGAGGACGTTCGCGCGGTGTGATGCGGGGGCCTTGCGCCACACGCCCGACTCGAAGGTCTCGCGTGCCCGGGCCACCGCCGCGTCGACGGCCGCCTGGTCCGAATCGGGGACCTCCGCGATCTGCTCCTCGGTGGACGGGTTGAAGACGGGGATGGTGGTACTCAATGTTCCTCATGGCCCTTCGTGTGGCGGGAAACCTGTCGTCGCGGGACAGAGGTTACGCGCTTAACCATAGGGTGTCCAGTACCGGTGTCAGCCGCGCGGAACGAGAATTCTGCTGGTCACCGGCGTGCCCAAAACGGATGCTCGATCCGCGGGCGGCGGGTCGAGCCCCGCCACAAAACGGCGGCTAGATTACCCCTATGCGGGTTTTTCGCCTGTTCGGCGTGGTCCTGGCAATTCTCACGGCGGGTCTGCTGTGGGCATCTCCGGCCGGGGCGCAACCGCCGTCCAAACTGACCGATCACATCACCGACAGCACCGGGGCGTTGACGGCGTCTGACCGCGCAGCGGTCAGCGCTGCCATCGACCGGCTCAACCGCGACCGCCACATCCAACTGTGGGTCGTCTACGTCGACAACTTCAACAGGTTCAAACCCGACAACTGGGCCGACCGGACCCGCAGTCTCAGCGGGTTGGGTGATCATGACGCGCTGCTGGCCGTGGCCACGAACACCAAGCTGTACGTGTTCAACGTTCCACCACAGGTTCAGGGCCTGACGCCGGCCGAGCTGAACAGCTTGCAAACCAATCAGATTGAGCCGGTACTGGGCGCGAGGAATTGGGGCGGCGCCGCGGTCGCCGCGGCCGACGGGTTGGACAAATCGACAAGCTCAGCAAAGCCGGCAGGCTCGTCGAAGCCGATCTGGCCGCTGATCGCGGTCGGCGTCGCCGTGGTCGTGCTCGTCGTCGCGTTGCTTTTGGTGCTGTTGCGTGCGCGCCGCCGCCGGCGCGCCGCCCGCAGTGGGGGACAGCCGGGCATCGGCGGGGGCGGTCATCCGGTGCAGCAGGCGTTGTCCACCGCCGACGCCCGGGTGCGCCAAATCTCCGACTATGTGGCCAGATATCGCTCCAACATCGGCTCCGAGGCTCAAGCGCGGCTCGACGACGCGCAACGGCACTTGGCAGCCGCGCACGGCGTGGAAACCAGCAACGACAACGATGCCATTGCCTACGCCAACAGGGCATCGACGCTGGCCGCTCAGGCGCAGAGCCTGGCCAACGGCGACGTTCTGGAAGCCCACCGCACGCCGCGGCGACGAGGCAGCGCGTCCACCCGCTAGACCGACCAAACAAAAAGGCTTACAGATTATTTCGGTGGGAGACGACAGCCGTCAGCGGTAGGTGGCGCGCAGCGAAGTCAGCGCCTGCTCGACGGTCTCCTCCATGTCCCGCGTCGCGTCGACCCGCAAAAGGGACGGCTGCTCATCGGGAGGCGTGAACGCAGCCCGCAACTCGGGCCACAGTTCGATCCGCGCGTCCGAGACGACACCTTGCTCGGTGGCGCGCCGCTCGAGTCGTGCGATCAGGGTGGCGTCGTCGGCCTCGCACAGCACGACGTGCAGGTCGGCCCCGAGCCGGCGCGCCAGCTGCTGCATCTGCGACCGCTCGCGCGGATTGCCGAATGTCGCATCGACGACCACGCCGCGGCCGCGGCGTAACCAGCGCGACGCGTCGCGACGCAGCGCGGCATATGTGCTGCGCGTCATGGCCGGATCGTAGAGCCCCGAACCGAATTCATCGTTACCGCGCCGGGTGGGTTCAACGCCCGCCATTCTCTTGCGCGCCACGTCCGACGAGAGGTGCACCAGCCCCAACCGGCCGGCGAGCGCGCGCGCCAGGGTGGTCTTGCCGCTTGCCGGCAGGCCCATGGTGACCACCATCGGCGGGCTGGGCAGGCCACCCGCGTGCGCCCACGCCAAGTCGAAATACGCCCGCGATTCGGCGATGAGCTCACGCGCTTCACCACCGGATGCCTGCTCGGCCTGCGCTAGACGCAGGCTGCGGACCTTGCCGCGCACGTACGCCCGATAGCAGACATAGAAGTCCAGCAGGCTGACCAGTCCGTCGTCACCACTGGTGCGCACATAGGAATCGACGAACCCCCAGGCCAGGTCCGCTCGGCCGTGATACTCGAAATCCATTGCCAGAAAAGCTACTTCCGAGGCCAGGTCGGCGCACCGATAGCGCGGTGCGAACTGCAAACTGTCGAACAGCAGGATTTGGCCGTCGTCGATGCAGATGCTGGCGGCGTGCAGGTCACCGTGGCCGTCGCGCACATGCCCCTCGGCCACACGCCGCTCGAGCAAGGACGCCTGCTCCTGAACGAAGTGGTCGACGTAGGTGCGGATGTCCTCGTTGACGTCGCTCGAAATCGTTCGACCGACGAAGGGGCATATCTGGTCGAAGTTCTCCCGCCAGTTCGCGATCACACTGGACGGGCGCCCGTAAGCCTCGATGTCGGGACCGGTTTCGGCCCGGCTGTGCAGCTTGGCCACCGTGCGGCCGATTCGTCGCGCCAGACGCATGTCGACGTCTCCGCGCGCGAGCTTGGCCGGCAGCATGCCCTCTTCAGGCAGACGCCGCATCCACACGGCCGGCTCGCCCGACCCGGATTCGCCGCCGATCCGGTAACGGCCGTCGCGCTCGGTGACCTCGACGACTCCCAGATACATCTGGGGACTGAACCGCCGATTGAGGCGCACCTCCTCGTCACAGTCCGCGCGACGCCGTTCGATGCTGGTGAAGTCGAGGAAACCCAGATTCACAGGCTTCTTGAGCTTGTAGGCGTAGGCGCCGGCGACCACGACCCACGAGCTGTGCGTCTCGTGGAGAATGACGTCGTCGGCCGGCGGGTCGTAGGCATCGGGTCGCAGTAAATCGGCGACGATTCGTGGATGGCCGTCGGGTCCGGCTGGGTCGAAGGCATGCATCATGGTCTCGCCGAACGATTGCAGGCGGTTTGGCTAGCCGTCAAGGGCTTTCGTATCCTGGCCCAACGTCGGCGGGCAAGAGCGAGCGCGTGACACCCTCGCCCTCGAAGGTCAATTTGTGCGCGGGATGGCGCAATGGCTCAACGGTGCCATCCGGGTGCGCGATGACGCCTCCGCCGGTGGGAATTCCCAGACCGGCGACGGATCGGTCAAGCGTCTGAATCGCCCGCGACAGCCGGCCCCACTCGGCTCGCTCATCGTGTGCGTCGATAACCAGCGGGACGAGATTGAACATGTCGAGCAATTCCGTCCCGTCCGCACCCAATGTCTCGACGATTCCGTGGCGCCCGAGCTGGACCGCGCCGGCCGAAATGCCCACCAAAACAGCCCCTTTGGCGTGCCGGTCCAGAATCACCTCCTTCATGCCGGTTTTCTCGAACGTGTTCCAGCCGAGGCGCACGTCGCCACCCGCCAGGAGGATCAATTGAGCACCCTCCAGGAAAGCGCGGTCGTCCGGGCCGAACGCCGAACCGATCATCCGACGATCGGTGATGCCCACACCGTCCATGGCCGCTTCGAAGATCTCGTAGAACTCCGGGCGATCCCCGTTGGAAGCGCCGATGTAGGCCGCGCTCAGTGACTCCCGAGCTGATTCATCGAAGGCGGTGTCGAGAAGCAATTTGTCGTCGCGTTTCCAGAACAGCAGCTGGCTGTCCGCCAGCAGAAAGAGGGGTTTCTGTTGTGGCGCGGTCACTGTGACTGAACTTCGCCGGCGAGCTCTTCGAACCGGGCCAGGGCGAGGTCGCGCTGGTCGGGGTCGAAGTCCTCGATGTGCGTGATGCGATCACCCTCCACGAGAACCAGCTGAATGAGCGGAATTTCGATCGCGGCGCCATCGACCGTCGTTCCTTTGATGACGGCGTGACCCACAGCGCCGCGAGCCGACAGTGCTAGGGATTCGGTTGGTTCGACGCGGTAGTCGTGTGCGAGTGACACCAGCGCTCGCAACGATGCCATGTGATCGGCCATCGTTTGGCTGTCCCACTTACCAAGCTGCCGGTGATTGACGTGCGTGGCACCGTTGGTGAGCCTGGTGAAAGCGTCCCAGTCGTGATCGTTGCCGGCCTCTACCAGCCGCTGGATGAACTCCACGACTTCCGGGTGGGCGACATCGCCGGACGCGATCCAGCGTTCCGTCAGGGCCGCGAGCGCCCCGTTGATGTCCTCGGGGTCGCAGCTCACGGTGTGGTGGATGAGGCCGTCGTCATCGACTTCCGCCACCGCCAGGAGTTCGACCGTGACCGGCTGCTCGGGGTCATCGATGTCGCGCCAACGCAGGCGCGCCAGCGCGAAGCGAGAATTCCTGATCGCGATGGGTTCTAGCTCCACCCGCCAGCTAGCTTGTGGCGTGTCGAACATCGCCCGGGCATTTTCTCGCCGAGCCGGTCCGTCGTGGAAGGCGCGCAACCCCTTTCGCCGATCCTCCATGCGCCCATCCGCATCGAGCGTCGCAAGGAAGCCGTTCAGGTCTCGACGATTGAAGGCTTCGAATGCCCGTGCCAAAGCCGCGGTTGCGGCGTTGCCGAGTTGGGGCGCGGGCTGATCGAGCGCGTTGAACCTCGCGACTGCGGCATCGCGATCGGCCTCGTCGAAGACTTCGACGCGGTTGATCAGGTCGCCCACGACGGCGAGCAGCATGATCATTCGCATCTCCGTGTCGAAGCCGCCTTGCGAGGTCATTTTCAGCACCTCGGTGAAGACGGCTCCGCGCTCGCTCAGTTGATGTACGGCCTCGATGTAGACGCGGGAATTCGACGTGATGTCCCATACGGCACGAATAGATGCGGCTAGATCAGCGCCCTCGCGTGATGCGCGCGGGCGATGATCGATGTAAACCGGATTCGACGCCGTCGTGGGAAGTTCGTGACGATTGAATCGAGCGGGCACGCCCGAGACCACCGACCACGTGTGCGCGTGGGCGGCCGCTTCGCCGCCGAGGTAACGGGTTTCGAGTTCCTCATATGCGGCATCGACGTCATCGACGTCGAAAAAGACGTGGGCCGAAATCCGCCCGTCGGAGTCGGTCTCGACGATTCCCAGCATTTCGACGACGAATTCGCCGCGCCGTGTTTCGGGGTTAAAGGAGCGGATACGAATGAGGGCAAGGCGGTTTCCACGCGTAGCGATGACCGTCAACGAAACGTGCGTGAGGCCCTCTTCCAGGGCGCGCATGTTCGCTATCACCACCTCGCGGCCGTCCCAGAAACCGACATTTACCACTCGGCGGCGATCATCGACGTAGCTTTTGTCGGCCAGGATCTCGGCCACCGTTGCCCAGTCGCGGGCCGCCGAGCGCGCGAAGAGTTGGTGTTCTGCCCGGCTTGCCGCATTCTCCAGGCGCCGTATTGGGCGGTGTAGCTCGTCAAATCGCGTCAGCGCGGCGTCGAGGTCTGTCTCGTCGAAGAGTTCACCGCGGCTGACCGCGTCGCCTTCGACGGTGATGATAAGGACCATGCGCCACTCGGCGTCGAAACCCTCGCGTGAGGTCCCCTTTGCCACATGGGTGACAACCGCGCCGAGGGACGTCAATCGATGAACGATCTCAACATACAAGCCGTCGAAGACCGTGTCGTCGAACGCCGCACGGAGGTAATCGATCAATTCACCGGGGGCCAACGCTGCCCCGCTCCGGCGGTCCACGTCGACCAAGCCGGGAGTCACGGGTATTTCGGCCCTGTTGAGGGCCGCGTAGCCCTGCGTGATTACCGACCACGTGTGTGCGTATGGGGCTGCTTCTCCTGCGAGGTAGCGTTCTTCGAGTTCCTCGAAGGCAGCGTCGATGTCGTCGGGGTCGAAAACGACCACGGCCGCGCATCGGTTTTCGTCGTTGACCTGCACGACGGAAAGTGCCGCGGCTTGGAACGACGCGGGCAGCGATTCTTGGCTTGCGAAGGTGAAGCGGAAGAGCGCGAGGCCTTGGCCGCGGGTCGCAACGATCGCCGCCCGCACATCGGACCTCCAAACTTCGGCGGTGGCTCGCCAATTCGCCATCTCGACGTCGCGACCGTGCCGGATTCCGGCGTTGAGGCCTCGACGGCGGTCGTCCGAGCGAAACCCCTCGTCGATCAAGTTCGCCATGGCGTCCCAGTCGCGGGCCGCAAAGTTCGCCAGGAATTGCTCAACCGCTCGGCTCGCCCTGTTCTCTGACCGCGGCGCCTGCGGACGGAGCTCCTCGAATCGCATGAGTGCGGTGTCTAAGTCGTTCTCGTCGAATACTTCGCAACGCGCGAGTCGGTCTCCATCGACAATGAGAAGCATCACCATGCGCCATTCGACGCCCAGGCCATCGGGCGAGGACCCATGCGCCTTATTAGTGACCAGCGCTCCGAAATTGCTTAGTCGATGCACCGTATCGATATGAACGTGGAAGTTTGGCGTGAGGTCGAAGAGGGTGTGGATGGCGGGCGTCATCTCGCCCGCGCTGAAGGGCGTGCCTCGCCGACGATCGACGGTCACCCAGCCCTCTACGGGAAGTTCGTGCCGGTTGAACATTGCGTGCACGCCCGCCACCACCGCCCACGCATCTGCGTACGCGGCCGCTTCGCCTGCCAGATAACGAGCGTCGAGTTCCTCGATGGCGGCGTCGAAGTCGTCAACGTCGAGCACGACGCGTGCCACGACCCGCTCATCCGCGTCGATTTCGACAATCTCAAGCGCATCGGTGTGAAAGGCCTCGGGACCCTTGTCGCGGCCCCACGTACGGACCCGGCCGAAGGCGAGGCGCTCACCGCGGGTCGCGATGACGTCTGAGGCTGCGTTCGTGACGCCGATCGCGACAAGCGCCCGTACCTCAGCGAGCATCGCATCGCGGCCCTGCCGCGGTCCCGCCCCGATCACTCGTCGTCGGTCGTCGTGGGAGACGTTGTCGGCCAGACCTTGAGCCAGCCCCTCCCAGTCACGGGCCTGGAAGCAGGCGTGGAACCGTTTGTTCGCACGACTTGCCGCGTTCTCCAGTTTCGGCGCCGGACCGGTCAGCTGTTGGAACCGCGCGATCGCAGCGTCGAGGTCGGCCTCGTCATATAGCTCGGCGCGGGTGAACAGATCACCTTCCACCATCAACAGGTGGGTATCCCGCCACTCGGCGTCGAAGCCCTCCTGCGAGATCCCGCGCGCCGCGTGGGTGACGACCGCTCCAGCGCTCGCGAGTCGATGCACCGCCGCGATGAAGATTTTGGTGTCAGGGGAGTCGCCCCACGCCGCTTGGATGTACGGGAAGATGTCACCCGTGGCGAAACCTGCTCCGCGGCGATGGTCGATGTTCACCCATTCCGGCGCCGACGGGGCGAGCTCGCGCCGGTTGAAAGCGGCATAGGCGTCCGCGATTGCCGACCACGTCCGTGCATGATCGGCCGCTTCGCCGGCGAGGTAGCGGGCTTCGAGTTCGGCTACGGCGGCGTCGAAGTCGTCGGCGTCGAAAACTATCCGCGTCAAAAGCCGCTCGTTGGAATCGATTTCAATAACGTCTAGAACATCGGTGCGGAAGGCGCTGGGCGCTTGATCCCAGCCCGCGTAACTCAGACGGGTGAGGATGAGGCGTGCGCCACGCGTTGCCACGACGGTCGACGTCATATTGGTGCCTCCGAGGTCGGCAACGACCCGCATGCTCTCGATCTCGGCGTCACGACCATGTCGCGCTTCCACGCCCACCACTCGACGTCGATCCTCGGTAGAGAAGTCTTCGGCCAGCATGTCCGCCAATGCATCCCAGTCGTGGGCTATAAAGCGTGCCAGAAAGCGCTCGGCCACTTGACTAGCCGCGTTCTCCAGCTCGAGCGTCGGGCGGTTGAGCTGTTCGAATCTTGCGATCGCGGCGTTGATGCCGGCCTCGTCGAAGACCTCGGTCCGGTTTATCCTGTGGCCCTGGACCGTGAATAGCGCGATCCCGCGCCACTCGGCCCTCATGCCCTCTCGCGAGACCTCGTGCGCCGCGTAAGTAATCGCCGTTCCGATGTCGCTAAGCCGATGCACTTGCTCGACATAGACGTTGATGTCTTGCTCGGAGTCCCATCCGGCGTGAATGTATGCCGTCACGTCGCCCGGCCCGAACGCTGTCTCTCGGCGGTGGTCGACGTTGACGCAGTCCGGACTGGTCAATGGTGTTTCGTGGCGGTTGAGCGCGGCATAACTCCGCGCAACCGTCGACCACGTTTCCGCATACAGCGCCGCTTCACCAGCGAGGTACCGGGCATCGAGCTCGGCGATGGCGGCGTCGAAGTCGTCGAGGTCGAACGCGGCCATCGCCGCGATCCGGTCGTCGGTGTCGAGTTCGACGATTTGGATGAAGTCGACGCGGAATGTCTCCGTCTCCAAGGTGCTTCGCGCGTAGCGGGCACGCATGAGGGCCAGGCGCGTCCCACGGGTTGCAACCGTCTCCGAACTCGCGTCCGTCACGTCGACGTCTGCGGCCGACCGGTAGTCTTCGATCGCAGCATCCGGGCCACGGCGGATCCCGGAACCTACCACCGAACGGCGATCGTCGCCGCAGTAGTCGTCGGTGAGGAGCTCGGTTATCGCGTCCCAGTCGCGGGCTTTGAACTGCGCGTGCAGGCGCTCGTATGCCCGCGTCGCGGCATTTCCCAGTTGACGTGCGGGCTGCTCGGCCTCGAGTCGAGCGTGGGCCGCGTCGAGTTCGGCCATCGCGGCGTCCATGTCGTCGGCATCGAACCACACCTGTCGCACGACTTGACCGTTCTCGTCGATGGCGTATAGCTGGAGAAGCTCGTCGTGCGGTGCTCCGGGACTCTCGTCGAAAGCGCTCGTGACTAATCGCGACAGAGCCAGCCGCTCGCCTCGCGCGGCGATCATCACGTGGTCGACACGCGCGACGCCCGCCTCGAGATCATGCCTCATCTGACGCCGCACCGCGTCCGATGGTAGGGCCACGCCGTCGATCTTCCGCCGATTCTCGATCGAGACATTCGGTGCGAACAGCCGCTCGAACTCATCCCAGTCCTTTCGATGAACGGCGGCCATCACGCGTTCACCCACTCGCACGCATTCGCTGTCCAGCTCGACAACGGGCACCTCGGGAGGAGCAGGGGTGGGCGGCTGAGGAGGCGCGCCGAGAACTTGCCGCGCCATCTCCGCAAGCGCCGCAGCGCC
This sequence comes from Mycobacterium sp. MUNTM1, assembly GCF_054660795.1. NCBI lineage: Bacteria > Bacillati > Actinomycetota > Actinomycetes > Mycobacteriales > Mycobacteriaceae > Mycobacterium > Mycobacterium sp. MUNTM1. The sequence continues at coordinate 38,774 of NZ_BAAGDE010000021.1, read as the reverse complement.
TTTCCGCTCATACAGCTCGACCGCTTGCTCGGCGGCAGCCCGGGCCCCTGCCACGTCGCCCGCGGCGCCCAACACCGTTGCCAGCGTGAAACAGGCGTCGCCGTGATCGACCAGAGCGTCTGTGCGCTCGGCCAAGGCGACTGCCTCTGAGGCAATCCTTCGCGCCCCGTCGTGGTCGTTGCCCCGCGCCAGCAGATGCGCCCGAAGCGTCCGCCACGCGATCGACGCCTTCAACGCGTGTCCGGCGAGACGTTCACTCTCCGAGCACAATTCACGAGCCTCGTCATCTCGATCGAGCGCAAGGCATCCCCGGCCCAGCAGCGCGGCGGTCTCGGCGGTATCGGCGTCCAGACCCATCCGGCGAAAGCCGTTGTAGGCCTTACGCAGATGCGGCTCGGCGGCGCCCGGGTCGTCGACGATGAGTTCGACGATCCCGGCGAATTGCTCGACCTCGAGCAGCGCATGGCGCAGCCCGAGCTCGGTGACCGTACGCCGGGCCGAGTCGATCATCCGCCGCGCCGCGGCAGCGCGCCCGCGAAAGGCCTCCAGCACGGCCTGGCACCGCGTCGAAGTTGCCTCGACCGCGGGGGAGTCGGTCGTGATCCGCAGCAGCCGCACCACATCGAGACACCGCCCGCCGGCGCGTGGAACGGGGTTGGGGCCCCACAGCGCCGCGAGCGGCGCACCCGCCAAAACCGCATTCACCCGGCGGTGTTCGCGCGCGCGGCGCGCTGCGGTGAGGGCATCGTCCAAGGCCACCTCGCAGTCGCCGATTCGCCCGAGGCGCGCCAAGCAGGCCGCTCGGACGGTGTGCGCCTTGGCTTCTCCAGCGGCGTCGTCCAGTTCGGCGAGTGTGGCCGCGGCCGCGGCCAACGCGGCTCCGACCTCGTCCAGCCGCTCGGGATGCACCAACATCGAAAGTTGGCCGTCGAAGCATGTCGCCCAGGCCGCTAGCCGCGCCGAATCAACTGTCGCTACCTGCAATTGGGACACCGCACCCGCGGCCGACACCACGTCGCCCGCGGCCAACAATGCCTCGCAGCGCGCGAGCAACAGCTCCTCGGTCTGCTCGTCGCGATCGGGCAGTTCGTCGTCGATCTCCTCGAGCGCGTGCAGGGCCTGGTGGTAGAGGTCGGCGGCACCCTCGTAGGCGAGCCGCGCCATCGCCTGATCTGCGGCGCGCCGACAATAGAAGACCGCCTTGGCCGCGTTTCCGGCCCAAGCACATTCGAAATAATGATGGGCCAGCTCGGCCAGCAGCTCGTCCTCCGCGCCGGGCAGATTCTCGAGGGTCGCGGCGATGCGCTGGTGCAATCGCATGCGCCGCACGGACGCCAGCTCGGCCAGCAGTGATTGACGCACGATGGCGTGGTTGAAGCGGTAATACCCGCCCGGCTCCTCGATCACGATACCGGCTTGGCGCGCTTCGTCGAACGCGTCGATGAGGTCGCTTCCGACAACCTGCTCGACCAGCTCCAGGGCAAACCGGCTACCGACAACCGCGGCCGCGGCAAGGGCTTTGTTGGTCTCCGTAGGAAGCCGAGAAAGACTGCGGCTCACCGCTTCCCGTACGCCCTGTGGCAGGGTGCTCTGATCCCACACGCCGCCGCTCTCATCGACATGGCGCAGGGCCTCGATGAGGAAGAAGGGGTTCCCACCCGTAACGGATGCCAATGCGTGCGCGAGTTCCTCGTCGTCGTAGCCGGCCTCCGCGACGTAAGCCGTCACGTCGTCCTCGTCGAGGCCGGCCAGGGTGAGCCGGTTGGCTGTCCCGTCGCGGTGAAGGTCGACGAGCATCGCCGCGAGGGGATGGGAGCGGTCGAGGTCGGTGCTGCGGTAGGTGCCGACGATTTGCACGCGGGCGTGGTCGCCGAAGCGCAGCAGATGCCGCAACAGGAGCAGCGTCGGTTTGGCCGCCCAGTGCAGGTCATCGAGGATCAAGACGACGGGCGCGCTCTTGGAGGCGATTTCCAGCAGCGCCACAACGGCATCGAATAGTGCGTAGCGCTCGGTGTCGGGGTCGGCATGAGCCGGAGAAGTGAGATCGGGCAGGACATCGGCGAGTCCGGGCACAAGTGCCAGCAACGCTTCGACGCCGCGCAGCCCTCGCAGCCGGTCCGCGCCCACGCAGGGTGCCAGCGAACGTAGCGCTTCGGCGAACGGCTGATACGGCGCTCCGAGATCCTCGTCGCAACGCCCGTACAACACGACCGCTCCTTGCGCGTAGGCCTGTTGCGACCATTCACCGGCCAGACGCGTCTTGCCGACTCCGGGTTCGCCGGCGATCAGCACGGTGCGCACGCCGCCCGCGAGGGCGGTCTGCCACGCCGCGAGCAGCCCTTCGAGTTCGCGACCACGTCCGACGAACGGCCCGGGGCCTACCAGCACCCCGGGAAAGTTGGGGCGCTCCATCGGTGTTTCGGGTGCCGGCATGTCCGGTTGTTCGGCAGCGGTTTCCAGTCGCAGCTCGAAAACATGCTCGGGCCGCGCGAGGTTTTTGAGCTGACGCATGCCGAGATCGGTCAGGATGACGTCGTCGGCCAGCGAGTCGATGACGAGCTCGGCGGTCGCACCGGAACACAAAATTTGGCCACCTTCGGCCAGGGACCGCAGGCGCGCAACGCGGTTGACCGCCCGGCCGAAGTAGTCACCGTCGCGAAGCTCGACCTCGCCGGTATGCAGCGCCATGCGGACACGGATGGGGTCCCGCGACGCCCACGGTTCGTGAGTGATCGCGTCCTGCAACTCAATTGCCGCCGCGGCGCCCGCCGAAGGGCGATCGAAGACCGAAAACGTCGCGTCGCCCTCACCGCGCGTCTTGACCAGCCGACCGCCCCGTGACGTGACGACCTGTTCGACCAGCTCGTCGTGGCGCGCGAGCGCGACCGCCATGGCGTCGGCGTCGGCCTCCCACGCGGCCGTCGACCCCTCGATGTCGGTGAGCAGAAAAGTCACGGCGCGTGTCACCGACGGAGCCTGTTGTGCGACAACGATATCCAGCGAGGCGTCTTGCGCGACGATCGCCGCCTCGAGCCGGCGAAGCTCCGGCCCCGGATCGACCCCCAGGTCGTCGGCAAGGAGAGACCGGGCCCGTTGATAGGCGCCGAGGGCCTCACCTTGCCGGCCGGCCCGGTACAGGGCGAGCATCAGCTGGCCCCACCGCCTCTCCCGCAGCGGCGCTTCGGCCACCGCGGCCTCGAGATCACCGATGACCTCGGCGGCCCGACCCGTAGCCAGCAGCGCGTCCGCCCGGTCCTCGACCAGCGCGGCGTGGCCCTCGATCCATCGCGTCTTTTCGGAGGTTCCGCGCCGGCCGTCGGGCAGTTCGGGGATCCCGCGCCACAGGGCAAGGGCCTCCTCGAAGCGGGCCAGCGCTTGGCTGGTCTCGCCCGTGGCGGCGGCATCGCGTCCGAGTCGAGCCGCCGACTTGTAACGCGACGCGTCAACCTCGCTCTCGGCGAGGACCCAGCCTGCTCCCTGGGTCAAGACAAAGCCGTCGCCAAGGGTACGACGCAGCGACGAGATATGAGTCTGCAGGGCTTTTGCGGCGGTGCGCGGCGGGTCCTGCCCCCAGAGCAGCTCGACGAGAGTCTCGGCCGGTACGACAGACCCGCAGTGCAGTCCGAGCATCGTGAGGATGGCGCGCGGTTTCGCGCCCGGTATGACAACGGACGCTCCGCCTTGCCGGACCTGGAGAGGCCCCAAAACCCCCAGTTCCACCGATGAAAGCGTACTCATGTCAGCAATCTTCGGCGGGACAATTCAATACTCGGTCAAGATCGAGTAAAGCCGCGCTGCCTGCAGTTGGTCGACCGCGCGCAACGGCCCGTGACCTCGATGGACGTCAACCAGCTACTGTGCCGGTCCGCACCGATCGGTGCGCCATGCACGCCGGCGCCGTGCCAAGCCCATCCGGATACCGAACATAGGTGTTCACAGGACCGTTTACGTTGGTACCTATGGACGGCGACCGGAGTGACTCCGCCTTCACCTGGCAGGGCCGGCGCGAACTGGTCAGCCGGATGCACGACCAGCTCGACGAGCTGGTCGCGGCGCGCGACCAGATGGAACAACTGGTGCGGGTCATCGTCGAGATCGGCTCCGATCTGGACCTGGACGTCACGCTGCAGCGCGTCATCAAAGCCGCGATGGAACTGACGGGCGCCCGCTACGCCGCCCTCGGCATCCGCGCCTCCGACGGCACGCTCGTTTCTTTCGTACACGCCGGCATCGACGCCGACACCGCGCGGCTGCTCGGCGACCTTCCGGTTGGCGACGGCCTGCGTGTCGACGATCTGAGTTCCCACCCCGCGACCCTCGCGCTGGCCGGACACGAGCCGCCCATGCATGCGCTTCTCGGCATCCCGATCACCGTGCGGGCGGCCAACTTCGGCAGCCTGTACCTGGCCGACGACCGGCCCGGCCGGGTCTTTTCCAACACGCAGGAAGGCGCCGTGCGCGCGATGGCCACGGCCGCGGCCGCAGCCATCGACAACGCCCGACTCTTCGAGCGTGAGCGTGAGTCGGCGAAATGGACGAAAGCCAGCCGCGAGATCACCACCGCGCTGCTCTCCGGCGACCCGCAGACGGGGCCGTTGCAGCTCATCGTGAACCGGGCGCTGGAGCTGGCCGGCGCCGAGCAAGCCATTCTGCTGGTTCCCAAGGAGGCCGAACTGCCCGTCGACCAGGTCGACACCCTGGTCGTGGCCGCGACCGCGGGCCGGTACTCCTCTGAGGTGATCGGCCGACAGGTGCCGATGGACGGCTCGACCACCGGCGGCGTGGCCCGCCGCGGCCTGCCGCTGATCACCGATTCCTTCGAATATCCGATCGAGGGCTTCACCGATGTCGGTGAACGCTCGGCGATCGTCATGCCACTGATCGCGGACGACGCCGTGCTGGGCGTCATCGCCGTCGCTCGCGACCCGCATCAGCCCGCATTCGGCAGCGACTACCTCGACCTGGTCAGCGACTTCGCCCGGCACGCGGCGATCGCCCTGGCGTTGGCGGCGGGCCGCGAACACGCGCTCAACCAGGAACTCGCCCAAGCCGACACCGTCGATGACGCCGTGAAGGCCGCCGCGGAGGAACTGCGCCGCCTCTGGCGGGCGCGCCGCGTTCTGGCCGTCACCTTTCCGACGCAAACGTCGTCCACCCTGGAAAACACCTTCGGTGCGCCGCACGTGGTGTCGGTCGGCGAACCCGCGCAGTGGGCCGACCTGCCATCGGACATTCAGCATGCGCTCAGCTCATTGCGCGACGGCGACCTGCTGACCCCCGGTACGACGCAGCCCGGAACGGCCGGCATCGCGTTGCAGCACCCCGATGGCGTGCTCGTGGTCTGGATGGATCTGACCGCGCAGCGCCCATTCACCCTCGAGGATCAGACCTTGCTCACCGTGCTCGCCGGCCGGCTCGGCCAGGGTTTGCAGCGGGTGCACCAGGTCGATCAGCAGCGCGAGACCGCGCTCGCCCTGCAGCACGCGATCCTGGGGCCCGCCGACCTGCCCAACGGGTTCGCGGTGCGCTATCAGGCCGCGACACGGCCGCTCCAGGTGGGCGGTGACTGGTACGACATCTTCGAGCTGGATGACGGGCGCATCGCGCTGATCGTCGGCGACTGCGTCGGCCATGGACTCGCCGCCGCCACCGTGATGGGCCAGGTGCGCAGCGCCTGCCGCGCGCTCCTGTTCGAAAACCCAAGTCCTGGTGCAGCTCTCGCCGGGATGGACCGCTTCGCCGCGCGGTTGCCCGGTGCTCAGTGCACCACTGCCGTCTGCGCGGTGCTCACCCCCGAGACCGGTGAACTGGTCTACTCGAGCGCCGGTCACCCGCCGCCCATCCTGGTGCACGGTGACGGCAGCACCCAGATACTCGACCAGGGTCACACCATTGCATTGGGGATACGGGGCAACTGGATTCGACCGGAGGCCCGCGTGACCATCCCGGCGCGTTCGACGCTGCTGCTGTACACCGACGGTTTGGTCGAACGCCGTCGAGTTCCACTGGACCACGGCATCTCCCGCGTCGCGGGCGTCGCCCAGGATTCGCGGGCGTTGAAGTTGGAGGATCTGGCGAACCAGGTCATGTCCCGCGTCGCGCCCCGCGGCGGGTATCAGGACGACGTCGTCCTGCTGCTCTATCGCCACCCGGCGCCGTTGGAGCTGAAGTTCCCCGCCGAAGTCGGTCAACTCGCGCCCACCCGTACGGCCCTGCGTAACTGGCTGACCCGGGCCCGGCTGGACCCCGACCAAACCCTGAACGTGCTTGTTGCCGCTGGGGAAGCCGTCGCCAATGCCATCGAGCACGGTCACCGCCATAGACCGCAGGGCACGATCCGCCTGGGCGCGGTCGCACTCGGTGACGAGGTCCGGTTGACCATCACCGACACGGGCTCGTGGAAGGCCCCGCAAGCGGCTTCCCGCCCGCATCGGGGCCGCGGTATTCCGCTGATGCGAAGCCTGATGCAGGATGTCGACATCCGGCCCGACACCAACGGGACCACCGTCCACCTATCCACGAGGATCACCTGATGACGACCCCGCTCACGCTCGCCACCGCGCGCAGCAGCGACGGGAAATTGGTGCTGGCGGCCGAGGGGGAAATCGACATGAGCAATATCGATGAGTTCAATCTGGCGTTGGCCGGGGCCGCGACCGAAGCCGGCGACGGGGCGTTGCTCGTCGACCTCAGCGCGGTGCAGTACCTGGACAGCGCCGCCATCAATACCTTGGCCGCCCACGCCGATCGGATCGAGCTCGTCGCACACCCCATCCTGATGCCCGTCCTGCGGGTCAGCGGCCTCACCGAACTGACCACCGTCGAAGCGGCACCGCCGACAGCGGGGCAGTGACAAACCATGATCGTCGGGTTCGCATCGAACTGATTCTTGCTCGCGCGTTGACGTCTTGTCAGGATGTCGCGCCCTAAGCCCGCGCCGAGGCCGTTGCGGTCGGCTGTCTGATCGGCACGGCGGGTTAACGTGGAGGCCCTGAACGTGTCGCTTCGAAGGGCTGAATTTGTATGTCCGGGATCGTCTTCCGGGCCCCCGTCACCATGACGACTGCGGTCCTCGTCGTGGCGGCCGGCGCTGTGCTGGGCGGCCATCCGCTGACAGGAGCGGGCGCGTCGGGCGTCGTGCTGACGGGTGGTGCCACGTCCTCGCCGCGGGGAGTGGTCTCCTCGTTGGGACGTTGGCCCATGCCCCTTGACGTCGCACCCGCGAAAATCGACAAGAGCGTCTCGACGGTCACCTATGACTGCGGGAACCAGTCTCCCATCAATGTCGTGAGCATCGACTCCAACGTCACGTTGAACGGCTCCTGTGGTGAGGTCGACGTCAGCGGTTCGGCCAACACGGTGAATCTGCAGGCGGTCGCCGTCATCAAAGCCACGGGCTCGGGTAACCACATCACCTGGCAGCAGGGGCCGGGCGGCGGCCAGCCTCACATCAGTAACCCCGGTGGCAGCAACAGCATCGTCGGCCCCGCCGGCATCCAGGCACCGCCCGGGTAGAGGTTATTAGCGAGTCGAATGCTCTTGCGGCACAGCGTAAACCGCGGTGGCCCTTGGCCGGGGTCCGCGCCGCATGCCACGATGGCGTAATGGCTGACGACACGCTGAGTTCGGAGCGGGAATTCAACGAGCAGAACATCGACGAGTTTCGCCGCAATGGCGGCAAGGTGGGCGGGCAATTCGAGGGTTTCCCGCTGCTGCTCCTGACGTCGACCGGTGCGCGAAGCGGCGCCCAGCGGGTCAACCCGGTCGCGTATTTCGATATCGACGACAAAACCTATGTGGTCGGCTCAGCGGCGGGCCGGGACAACAATCCGGCTTGGGTGCACAACATTCGCGCCAACCCGCGGGTGTCGATCGAGATCGGCTCGGAGCCCGCCAAGCCCGCGACCGCACGCGAATTGCCGCGCGACGAAAGGGATTCGATCTATCCGGTGGTGGTCGAGCGCGCCCCCGGGTTCGGCGAATACCAGCAACGCACCGATCGGCTCATCCCGGTTTTCGAATTGGTGACCGACTGAACACAGGGGCTGCCAGCGGCATTCAAGCTCGCGAATTCGGCACGTTAACGGGTCGATTGCCGCACAATGATGGGCGCGGGTTTGGTCGGATGCGACCGGTCATCACCCCCCGCCTTGCCTGAACGACGAAGTGAGGTCGGCGATGAGAAATTCCTTGCGGCGCTGCGTGTTCGGTGCGGTCGCTTTCGTGTTGGTCGGGTTGCCGGTGACGGTGATCGCCACGCCGGCGATCGGGCGTGCCGACGGTGAATGCGCCCCGGGTTGGGGCTGGAGCGTCGATCTGAATCAGTGCGTGTTCTTGCTCCCGGCCGCCAATGGGCCGGGCGGACCCGGCGGACCGGGGGGACCCGGCGGCCCCGGGCGTCCCGGACCGCACTAAAAATCTCGTCTAGCTGCGGCGACTCGACGTTCGCACCGGCGAACCGGCCGGGCGGCGGTGACGTGGGAACTTCACGTCACCGCCAGTCGTTATACCGGCTAAGTAACCTGTGATTCCGAGGGGGACGACAGCCGCATGCCACGCACAGACAATGACACCTGGGATTTGGCGACCAGTGTGGGCGCGACCGCGACGATGGTCGCAGCCGCGCGAGCCATCGCGACCAACGCCGACAACCCGCTGATCGACGACCGCTTCGCCGAACCGCTGGTTCGTGCCGTCGGGGTGGACTTCTTCACTCGCTGGGTCTCCGGCGACCTGGTGGCCGCCGACGTCGACGACCACGAATCGGGCTGGAAGCTCGAACACATGCCCACCGCGATGGCCGCCCGGACACGGTTCTTCGATTCGTTTTTCCAGGCTGCGACGCAGGTCGGGATCCGGCAGGCCGTGATTCTGGCGTCGGGCCTCGACGCGCGCGCCTACCGGTTGGCGTGGCCGGCCGGCATGATCGTGTTCGAGATCGACCAGCCGCAGGTGATCGAATTCAAGGCCGCGACGCTGGCCCAGCTGGGCGCCGCCCCGCAGGCCGAGCTGCGCACGGTCGCCGTCGACCTGCGCAACGACTGGCCAAAGGCGTTGATAGAAGCCGGCTTTGACAAGAGCCAGCCCACCGCATGGATCGCGGAGGGGCTCTTTGGATACCTGCCGCCGGAGGCGCAAGATCGCCTGCTGGACAACATCACCGCACTCAGCGCTGACGGCAGTCGGCTGGCGTGCGAAGCTATTCCGGACATGTCAGAGGTAGACACGGAGAAAGCCCAGGAGATGATGCAACGGGCCACCGCGAAATGGCGGGAGCATGGCTTCGACCTGGAATTCGGTGAGCTCGGCTACCAGGGCGAGCGCAATGACGTCGCCGCCTACCTGGACAACCTGGGATGGGAGTCGGACGGCACCCGGATGGCTGAGCTGTTGGCCGACTCCGGTCTCGAGGCGATCCCGCAGACCAATGACTCGGTGTCGGTGGCCGACACCATCTACTACAGCTCGGTGCTGAGCAAATGACGGCACCGCAGCGACGAGGGCTCAACGAGGCCGTCACGCGGATATGGAGCTTCCTGGCGCCGGCATACGATCTGCCCTTCCTGCAACGGTGGGTGTACCGACCTCCGCACAACGAGGTGATCGCCCAGCTGCGCAACCACGGCGCGCGCAAGATCGCTGATATCGCCTGCGGCACCGGCATTTTGAGCGACCGGATCCAGCGTGAACTGCAGCCCGACGAGATCTATGGCGTCGACATGTCCGACGGCATGCTCGGTCAGGCGCGGGCCAGGTCGGATCGCGTGCAGTGGATGCGCGGCCCGGCCGAGCAGCTTCCCTTCGATGACGGCGCCCTCGATGCCGTCGTGACAACCTCGGCCTTTCACTTCTTCGACCAGCCCGCGGCGTTGCGTGAATTCCATCGTGTGTTGGCGCCCGGCGGCCTGGTGGCCGTTTCGGCGCTGAGTACGCGGCAACCGCGGCTGCAGTCCTCCGCGGACTCACGGTGGAAGCCGCAACACAACGCGTCCGCGCCCGAGATGCGGACGTTGTTCGAAAACGCCGGGTTCGTGATCACCGATCAGCACCGAATCCCGCGACCGGTGTGGACGGCGCTCGTGCCCGACCTGTTGACCGTCGGCACAAAAAGGTGAATGCAGAGCCGGAGCGAAAATCGCTCGGCGCCAAACGCATACAACCGACGACGCCCCCTTCGCCAATCGGCGAAGGGGGCGTCTTGTCAGCTATCGATCACAGCGGGATCCACACTCCGAAGAGCCAGAAGCCCCACTGGTTGAAACCGGGATCCCAGATCGGGGTTTCCTGGTAGCCCCAGTAGTTGATCGGGCCGTAGTCCCAACGCCCACCGGGCGGGGGAAGCGGTCGATCCCATGCCGGCCGCGGCGGCGCGCCCGCGCCCCACGGTCCGGGTCCGTCGCCCCACGGTGCGCCATGGAAGTAGCCGCGCTGGGCGTCCCCGTGCCAGGGGCCACCGGGGTGAGGATCCGGTCCGCCGAATCCGCCGGGAGCACCGGGGTGATCGCCGGGTCCGCCCGGACCGCCAGGGCCGCCGGGGTGATCGCCGGGTCCGCCCGGACCGCCGGGTCCGCCGGGTCCGCCGGGGTGATCGCCGGGTCCGCCCGGACCGCCGGGTCCGCCGGGGTGATCGCCGGGTCCGCCCGGACCGCCAGGGCCGCCGGGGTGATCGCCAGGGCCGCCAGGGCCGCCCGGGCCGCCGGGTCCGCCGGGGTGATCGCCGGGTCCACCCGGACCGCCGGGCCCACCAGGACCGCCCGGATCGTTGGGACCGGTGGGTGCGTGGCCACCGCCAGGCGCCGCCGGCCCGCCATGATTACCCGGAGGCTGTGGCGCTCCGGGAGCAGCGTTGGCAAACCCGGCACCCATGCCCAGGGCCGCAGCGCTGAGCGCTCCGGCGACGGTCACCCCTCCGACCAGTTGCTTCAACTTCATGATGCTTCACCTATCCACTAGGGATTTTTGCAAGGAAGTTCCTTGGAACACCCCCCGTTACACCCCCGACGCTAAATAGCGTTCCTATGGACTAGCTGTGACTCGCCCATGCAGAACTTTTGGCCGGGCGCCGCGCCGAACGGTGGTTTGCCCCACAGTCGCCGCCGTTGGCGCAGCGGCCCCCGTGTCCCCGGCACCAGGCTTTTTGAGCGCGGATCGAGGCGTTTCTCAACCCCACGGGCGTCGGTTTGGGAAGGCTATGTTGCCTAGTCGGCCAGAGGTTTCCTCTATATGGTTGCGGCCGTGTCGAGTGCGTCACATCCGCATGAACCCCACGTCGGTTCGGTGTCGTCGAAGCTGAATTGGCTGCGTGCGGGCGTCCTGGGCGCCAATGACGGGATCGTCTCCACCGCGGGAATCGTGGTGGGTGTCGCGGCGGCCACCGCCGAACGCGCCCCCATATTGACCGCCGGCAGCGCCGGACTGGTCGCGGGCGCGGTGTCGATGGCGCTGGGCGAATATGTCTCCGTGAGCACCCAGCGCGACACCGAGAAGGCGCTGTTGAGGCAAGAGCGTCGCGAACTGCGCGACGATCCCGTCGCCGAATTGGATGAGCTGGCCACGCTGTACGAGGCGAAAGGCCTGACGGCGGCGACCGCGCGCACCGTGGCCGAGGAACTCACCGACCACAATCCGCTGCTCGCCCACGCCGAGGTCGAACTCGGCATCAACCCCGACGAGCTGACGAACCCCTGGCAGGCGGCGTCCTCGTCGGCGCTGTCGTTCGCGATTGGTGCCCTGTTGCCGTTGGTCGCGATTCTGGTTCCGCCCACGACATGGCGGGTCCCGGTGACCGTCGCCGCGGTGCTGATCGCGCTGGTGATCACCGGTGCGGTGTCGGCCGGTCTGGGCGGAGCGCCGAAAGGCCGCGCGGTGCTGCGCAACGCCATTGGCGGCAGCCTTGCGTTGGCGGTCACGTACGTGATCGGTCATCTGGTGGGCGCCGCACTCGGCTGACCACCGGAACTTCCGGGCATCCCGGTGCGGCGCGGCGGCGACTGGAAGCGCAACTGTAAGATCGACAGTTGCGGTCCTCAGCAGAGCCCGCAATCCCATCACGCGGAGGGTCATGCGGTGGCCGAGCCCAATATCGCGCCGAATGGAGCCCAGTGGGCAGAAGCGGTGCCGTACTTTGAGCGCGACGAAAATTACTTCGTTCCAACCAAAATCGCGCGCGGCGGATGGGGCCCATCGCTCAGCGGTCATGTTGTCGGCGGACTTTTGGCGTGGGCGGTCGAGGATACGGCTGAGGATCCGGAACTGCAACCGGCGCGATTGACCGTCGATCTGCCCCGGCCAACGGCATTGGCGCCGCTCGAGGTGCACACGGAGGTGCGACAGGACCGGCGCCGGTTGCGGCTGGTCGAGACCGTGATCATCCAGGACGGCGCCCCGGTGGCGCAGGCGAGCGCACTGTTTCTGCGGCGCGGAGCACAGCCCGAAGGGCACGTCTGGTCACCGCCGTTGCAGATGCCCCCGATCCCGCTGGACGAGGCCTACTCGACGCTGTTCATGCGGACCTACGGCTGGGGCGCCGATGTGCAGAACCCCGATCCCGACTGGCCCCGGACCGACGGCCCGAAATACACGTGGATACACGAGACGCGCCCGTTGATCGACGACGAACCGCTCACCCCCTTCATCCGCGCGGCGATGGCCGGTGACATCACGGCCTCGATTGCCAACTGGGGCACCAACTCCCTGCAGTTCATCAATGTCGACTACACGCTCACGCTCAGCCGGTTGCCCGATGGCGACCACATCGGGCTCGCCTCGCTGACGCATCACAGCCACGACGGCGTAGCCAGCGGGTCGGCGGTCCTGGTGGACGCGAAGGGGCCGATCGGCACCGGCGTCTCCGTCGCGGTCGCGCACTCGGGATTTCGTCCGCCCTCCACCGATCCGTCAGCCAGGTGAGGTCGGAAGGGTAGGCGCGGTGACGTTCTGGGCATTGATCGCCGATGCGGCGCAGCGGGGATCGAGCCGGCCAATTCTCGCCGATGAGTACGGCCGCAGCCTGACCGCGCGTCAGCTGTACGACGCCGCATGCGTGACCGCCGCCGCCCTGGCCGAACGTGGCGTTCGCCCGGGCGCCGTCGTGTCCTGGCAGCTGCCCACCACGCTCGAAACCATGGTGGTGATGGCCGCGCTCGCGCGACTCGGTGCGGTGCAGAACCCGATCATCCCGATACTGCGGGAAAGCGAGGTCGGCTTCATCACCGGCCAGCTGGACACGGAATTCTTTGTGGCACCCGAGTTTTGGCGAGGATTCGATCACGGTGGGCTGGCTCGGGATTTATCGGCGGTCAGGGGATTCGAGGTCATCACCGTCGACCTGGCGACGCCCCCGTCCGCCGGCGAGCTGCGGCTGCCCGGCGCCGGCGCCGAGACCCTCCCGGCGCCACCGACATCCGCCGACGACGCTCGCTGGGTCTACTACTCCTCGGGAACCACCGCGGCCCCCAAAGGGATCCGTCATACCGACACGTCGGTCATCGCCGGCTCGGCCGGAGTGGTGGGCATGGTGGGGGCCAACAGCAGCGACGTGGATCCGATCGTCTTTCCGATCGCGCATATCGGCGGGGCCGCGATGCTGGCCACCGCGTTGTTGACCGGCATGCGGTTGGCCCTGTTCGAGGCGTTCGATCCGGCCACCACGCCGTGGGCCATCGCCGCGCACAATCCGACGTTCCTCGGCACCGCGACGCCGTTCTTCGTCGCCTTCCTGGAAGCCCAACGCGCCCAGGGCGATCGGCCGCTGTTTCCCTCGGTCCGGGGCTGCCTGGCCGGAGGCGCGCCCGTCACCGCCGAACTGGGGCGCCAGGTCCGCGAGACCTTCGGCCTGGCCGGGATCGCCAATGCCTGGGGCATGACCGAGTTTCCCTGCGCGACTTCGCCCCCGCTGAACGCCGCGCCCGAGGTGCTCGACCATACCGTCGGACCGCCGGTGCCGGGAGTCCAGGTTCGCGCCGTCGACGGCCACGGCGTCGAGCTGGGCGCCGGACAGGAAGGGGAGCTGCGGCTCAAGGGACCCCAATGCTTCCTCGGCTACGCCGACCCGACGCTCGACGCCGACGCGTTCGACGGCGCAGGCTGGTTGCGAACCGGCGATCTGGGCCTGATCGATGTCGACGGCAATGTCCGCGTCACCGGCCGCACCAAGGACGCGATCATCCGCAATGCGGAGAACATCTCGGCCCTCGAAATCGAGAATGCGCTCGCCACCCATCCCGCGGTAGCCGATGTCGCCGTCATCGGGATTCCCGACACGCGCACCGGTGAACGCGTCTGTGCCGTCGTGGTACCCGCGACGGCCGGCGGCGTGTCATTGGAATCCCTTGTGCGACATTGCCAATCACAGGGCCTCAGCCGCTACAAGCACCCCGAGCACCTGGTGGTCGTCGATACGCTGCCGCGCAATCAATTCGGCAAGGTGATCAAGAAGGAGCTGCGCGAGGCCTTCGGAGGAAGCGAGCGATGAACCCGATAGCGCATGCGAGCACGCTTCACGACGTCAGCATGGTGCCGGCGGCCCGGCCGCCTACAGCCCCTTGGGCGCATCGCGCACGGCCTGCACCGCCGCGGCATCGCCGTCGAAGTCGACCTGGGCCTGTCGCCCCACGACGAACAGCAGTAGCTCCTCGGGCGCCCCGGTCACCGTCACCGCCGGGCCCTGACCTGCGGTGAGCACCGTCTTGCCCTCCGTGGTACGCAACGCCACCCGGCCGGGCACCTTCGCGAGGGTGAACCGGGCCATCAGCGGCAGGGTGCGCCGCAACATCTTGCCCAGGGCGGGCTCCAGGGAGCGCGGCTCCCAGCCGGGCTGCGCGCGGCGCACATCCTCGTGGTGGATGAACATCTCGGCAACGTTGGCCACCGGATCGAGCAATTTCAGCGGCGAGTAGACCGGCGGGCCGGCGGCGAGCTTGCCGACCAGCTCGTCCCAGTCAGACTGCTCGGCCACCTGGTTCTGCACCTTCTCCGTGTGGGACGCGAAGTACGGGATCAGGATCCCGGGCGCCGCATCGGGGCGGTACTCGCGGATCACCAGGTGGGCGGCCAGGTCCCGCGTCTTCCATCCCTCGCACAGGGTGGGCGCGTCCGGCCCGACGCCGCGCATGGTTTCCACTAGGGCGGCACGTTCGCGTTGAGCAACAGACATGCGTTCAGCCTAGAGCCGGGTCGCCCGCGAAGGGACGGGTCCACCGGACACCAGTGGTCGGCGGCTCGGTAAATTTGAAACGTCATGCTGTCGAAGGGAATCTCATGAGCGCGCACGTCGAGCAGTTGGAGTTTCAGGCAGAGGCTCGGCAACTGCTGGATCTGATGGTCCACTCCGTCTACTCCAACAAGGATTCGTTCCTACGGGAGCTGATCTCCAATGCCTCCGACGCCTTGGACAAGTTGCGGCTGGAGGCGTTCCGGAACAAGGATCTCGACGTCGACACTTCCGACCTGCATATCGAGATCGACGTGGACAAGGATGCGCGCATCCTGACCATCCGCGACAACGGCATCGGGATGACGAGGGCCGAAGTGGTGGATCTGATCGGCACGCTGGCCAAGTCCGGCACCGCCGAGCTGCGCAAGCAGCTGCGCGAGGCCAAGAACGCCGCGGCCTCCGAGGAACTCATCGGTCAGTTCGGTATCGGCTTCTATTCCAGCTTCATGGTCGCCGACAAGGTCGAACTGCTCACCCGCAAGGCGGGCGAGAGCGACGCCACCAAGTGGGAATCGAGCGGCCAGGGGACCTACACCATCGAGTCGGTCGACGACGCTCCGCAGGGGACGTCGGTCGTCCTGCACCTCAAGCCCGAGGACGCCGAGGACGAGCTGCACGACTACACCGCGGAGTTCAAGATCAGGAGCCTGGTCAAGAAGTACTCCGACTTCATCGCCTGGCCCATCCGGATGGAGGTCGAGCGACGTGAACCGCGCGCCTCCGACGAAGAAGGTACGAGCGGCGAGGAGACCGTCACCGTCGAGACCGAGACACTCAACTCGATGAAGGCGCTGTGGGCCAGGCCCAAAGAAGAGGTCTCCGAGGAGGAGTACAAGGAGTTCTACAAGCACATCGGGCACGCCTGGGACGACCCGCTCGAGGTCATCGCGATGCGGGCCGAGGGCACCTTCGAGTACCAGGCGCTGCTGTTCATCCCGTCGCGCGCCCCGTTCGACCTGTTCAATCGGGACGGCCAGACCGGGATCCAGCTGTACGTCAAGCGCGTGTTCATCATGGGCGACTGCGATGAGCTCATGCCCGAATACCTGCGCTTCGTCAAGGGTGTCGTTGACGCGCAGGACATGTCGCTCAACGTGTCACGCGAGATCCTGCAACAGGATCGCCAGATCAAGGCCATCCGGCGCCGGCTGACCAAGAAGGTGCTCTCCACGATCAAGGATTTGCAGTCCGAGCGCCCAGAGGATTACCGCACCTTCTGGACCCAATTCGGCCGGGTCGTCAAGGAGGGCCTGCTGTCGGACTTCGACAACCAGGAGACGCTGCTGCAGATCTCCTCATTCGCCTCGACGCACAGCGAAGAGGAGGCCACCACCCTCGCCCAATACGTCGAGCGCATGAAGGAGGGCCAGACGCAGATCTTCTACGCCACGGGGGAGTCGCGTCAGCAGATCCTGAAGTCGCCGCACCTTGAGGCCTTCAACGCCAAGGGCTACGAAGTGCTGCTGCTCACCGACCCGGTCGACGAGGTCTGGGTGGGGACCGTGACGGAGTTCGACGGCAAGCCGCTGCAGTCCATCGCCAAGGGCGAGGTGGACCTCAGCGCGGATGACGACGAGAGCGAGGCCGAGCGCGAGGAGCAGCAGAAGGAATTCGCCGACCTGCTCACCTGGCTGAAGGACACGTTGACCGATCACGTCAAGGAGGTCCGCCTGTCCACCCGCCTGACGGACTCGCCGGCCTGCCTGATCACCGACGCCTTCGGGATCACGCCGGCGCTCGCGCGCATGTACCGCGCTTCCGGGCAGGACATTCCGGTGGGCAAGCGGATCCTTGAACTCAATCCCAACCACCCGCTCGTCACCGGCCTGCGCCAGGCCCACCAGGACCGCCGCGACGACCCCTCTGTCGCGGAGACCGCGGAATTGCTCTACGGCACAGCGCTTCTTGCCGAGGGCGGCGCGCTCGACGATCCGGCGCGGTTTGCCGAGATACTCGCCGCCCGGTTGGCCCGCACGGTGTAACCCGGGGTTTACCGGCAAATAGGCCATTTCCGGGATTGAAAACTCGCTGGCAGGGATACTTATATCCCATGCCTGAGTTTCGCGTTATCGACCCACGTGGCCGGGTCGTCGCGACGAAGAATTTTGCCAACGCAGAGGCCGCGTACGCCTGGTTCGTCAACTCCGTCGGCGGCAACACCGAGCTGGGTTGGCGCATGGAGGTCAACGACGACGGGCAATGGGCATTCTTCGATGACACGGAAGGCTTCACCGCGCCGGTGAGCCATCGGCCGACGAAACGCTGATCCGCCGCATCCGGCCGCCGACCACGCGACGACGCGCCCGGGCTCGCTCTCGCTCGACGTACGCTCCCACCATGCATGTCGACGCGATGACGATTCCCCAGCCGCTCGGCCAAATCGGTGATCTTGCCCGGCGGACCCGGTCCGCCGGGTTCTCCGGTTTGTTGTTCACCGAGACGGGCCGCACCGCATATTTGAACGCCGCCGTGGCGTCGCAGGCCGCGCCGGATCTCGAATTGTCGACGGGTGTCGCTGTCGCATTTCCGCGCAGTCCGTTCGTGACCGCCGCCGCGGCGTGGGAACTGCAGGAGGCCACCAAGGGGAAGTTCCGGCTGGGCCTGGGGACCCAGGTCCGCACGCACGTGGTGCGCCGCTACGGCACGGCCTTCGAGCGGCCCGGCCCCCGGCTGCGTGACTACTTGCTCGCCGTGAAGGCGTGCTTCGCGGCGTTTCGTTCCGGGACGCTCGACCACCACGGCGACTTCTACGATCTCGACTTCATCACCCCGCAGTGGAGCCCAGGACCGATCGACGCTCCGGACCCCAAAGTCGATATCGCAGCGGTCAATCCGTGGATGCTGCGGATGGCGGGCGAAGTGGCCGACGGTATCCATGTCCATCCGATCGGTGAGCCGGGATACCTGGCCCGGCACGTGCTGCCGACGGTCGCCGAAGGCGCGGCCAAAGCGGGCCGTTCACCGTCGGACATCGCGATCATCGTGCCCGTCATGACGATCGTCGGCGACACCGACGAAGAGCGCGACCAGCAGCGTGAGGTTGTGCGCGCCAGCATGGCCTTCTACGGCAGCACACCCAACTACGCATTCATCTGGGACGAGGCGGGTTTCGAGGGCACCACCGCCCGGATCCGGGAGAAGCAGAAGGCCGGAGACTACGCCGGGATGGCGGCCCAGGTCAGCGACGATCACATCGCGGTCTTCGCCACCGAGTCGACCTGGGACGGGCTCGCCGACGCGTTGACCGCGAAGTACGCGGGAACGGCAACGCGGTTGGTGATGTACAACTCCGTCGCCGATCAGGACCGCTTCGAGCGGTACGGCGAGGTGGCCCGCCGAATACAAGCGGTCAGCGGCTGAGCTGAATGGCCTTGACCACCAACAGCAATGCGCCGACCACCAAATAGCCGCGCAGCGCGATCATCGCGAGCCTCGTTCCCGCTGACCACGTGACCGGCTCGAGCAGAGCCAGTGGCGGCATGCGCCAGGTGTTGCGGTCGACGCCGCGCGCCGGAAGTTGAGGTCGGGGCCGCGACGGCTGCCGGCGAGCGACCCAGCGCAGCACCGGCGCCGCGGCCGCCGCGAGAATGACCAGCGCCAGCGTCAGGTAGCCCGCGACCGTGACGACGTTGAGGTCGGGAAACAGCGTGGTAGCCATCAGGATTCCGGACAGCAGCAGCAGGACTCCCACGATCAGCCCGGCGACCCAATTGAGCCAGGACCGATTCACCCACGGCCCCAACACCTCTCGGTCGTTGCACAGCAGCAGCAGAAACACGCTGGCGCTGGGCAGCAAGAGGCCGGCCAGTGCCTGCACGGCAGTGGTGATCAACCCCAGCGGGGCACCCGGGATCAGCACGATGACCGCGGCCAGCACCACCATCGCGGTGTAGGACAGGTAGAACTGTTTGGCGTCGGAGAAGCCACGGTGCAGCGAGTGCTTGAGGCCGAACACGTCTCCGAACGCGTAACTGGTGGCCAGGGTCACCGCCGCGGCCCCGATGATCGAGGCGTCCATCAGCACGATGGCAAAGATCGAGCCGAGTATCGGGCGGTGCGCGCCCAGTAGATGCGCCGTGGCGCCGGCATCGGTGAAGCCGCCAATGGTGTTGGTGGAGCGCGCCGCCCACTCACCGGTCATCATCAGCGCGGCGGCACCGACCACCACCACGAACGCGCCCAGCACGGTGTCCGCGCGTTCGTAGCCCATGAACCGGGGGGTGATGCGCTTGTCGACGACGTTGGACTGCTGGAAAAACAGCTGCCACGGCGCCACGGTGGTGCCGACGATGGCGATGATCAGCAGCACCGCGTCCGAGCTGACGCCCCCCGAAATACTGGGCACCACAAACGACTTCGCTGCGTGCCCCCACTGCGGATGCGACATCAGCAGCATCGGGATCTGCAGCAGCGTGACGGCGATGAAAATGAACATAGCCCGCTCCCACCGACGGAAGCTGCCGCTAGCCATGATCGCCACCAACGCGACCGCCGAGATCGGTACCACAACGTATTTGGAGACGCCGATGTATTCGGCGGCCAGGCTGATGCCGATGAACTCGGTGACGATGGTCAAGAAGTTGAGCAGGAACAGGTCGCCGACCGAAAACCAGCCCCAGCCGCGACCGAAGCGTTCGTTGATCAGCCGGGCGTGCCCGACCCCCGTGACCGCGCCGAGCCGCACCACCATTTCCTGGTTGACGATGAGCACCGGGATCAGCAGCAGCAACACCCACAGCAGCGAGTAGCCGTAGTTCTGGCCGGCCTGGGCGTAAGTCGCCACCCCGCCCGCGTCGTTGTCGCCGACCATCACGATGATGCCGGGCCCGACGATCGCGAGCAGGGTAAGCAGCCGCGTCCGCCAGGTCCGGGCATGCTCGGTTTCCCCGACGCTGATGCGCCCGAACGCGCCCTCGATATCACCCAGGTGCGCGCTGTCCAGCACCGCGGTGCGCCGCGTTGGTGCCGGCTCGGGGCGTGGCACGTCGACGCCCTGGGCGTCGGCCTCGGTGGTGTTCTCGCCGCCGGAGCTCACTGCGGGGAACCTGCCTCGGGCGGTGTGTCACGGTCGTCGGCGGCGATTTCGCGGATGGGGCGCGGCGCGGGCTCGCGTCGACGCCAGTCTTCGGGAATGGTCGCCTCCAGCACGTCGTCGACCGTCACCACCCCGAGTAGGCGGTCCTGCTCGTCGACGACGGGGATGGAGTACAGATTGAAATCGGCCATCAACAGCGCGATATCGGTGAGGTCCGCAAGGGCGTTCACCCGCACCGGGTCGGAATCCATTAGGGCCTTCAGCTTTTCGGCCGGATCGACCTGCAACAGGGTGATCACTGAGACGACACCGTCGAGACGCTTGTCCTCGTCGAGCACGTGCACCTTGATCAGCGCTTCGGGCTGGATGCTGCGCGAGGCGGCGATCAACGCCAACGCCTCACCCGCGGTCGCGGTGGCCGCGCACGTCACGGAGTCGACATTCATCAGCCCGCCGGCACTTTCGGGGTTGAACCCCATCAAGGTGATGACCTTGGTGCGTTGCGGCGCGGGCATCAGCTCGAGCACCCGGCGGCGCCGCGACTGGCGCAGGTCGGCGATCGCGTCAGCGGCATCGTCGGCGCGCATCCGGCCCAGCAGCGCGGCGACCTCGTTGTCCGGCATGTTGTCGAGCAGCCGGCTGGCTTTCTCCGGATCCAGCTCTTCGAAGACGTCGGCTTCCAACTCGGGGTCGCTGTGCACCCGGTCGAGGATCTCGCCGCCCTCGGCCTTGTCCGCTTCCTCGAGAAGGTCGGCGATCTCGGCCGCCTTGAGGTCACCGAACCGATCCGACAGGCGGCGAACGGCATCCGAGCGCGCGTGGCCGATCAGCGGTTCGAACGCCTTCCAATCGCGAGACGCGTGCCCGCCCGAATGCTTGATCAGCCCGAACAGTCGTGGTGGACGGCGGGTATCGAGGCGGGCGACCATCCAGCCCTCGCCGGTCTGTTCCAGCTCGACGTCGTAGGCGCGCACCAGCTCGACGGTCGCCACGTCAATCAATCGGTGGCCCAGCACGTCAGTGCGCAGCAACACCTCACCGTCGCGGCGTTCGAACCCGCGAAGGTCAACCTTGTTCTTGGTCAACAGAACTCGCTCCGCGGAATATTCGTCGATGGTTTTGTCGCCGATGAAAACCCGGCGTCCGCCGACCCCGGCCACGATCCCGGTCACCAGCGGATACTCCTCGGCACCGCGCAGCCGCACGATCACGTCCTCGACGCGACCCACGGTCTCGCCGGCGCGGGCCAACACCG
Organism: Mycobacterium sp. MUNTM1; assembly: GCF_054660795.1. Lineage (NCBI taxonomy): Bacteria > Bacillati > Actinomycetota > Actinomycetes > Mycobacteriales > Mycobacteriaceae > Mycobacterium > Mycobacterium sp. MUNTM1. Next base: position 17,270 of record NZ_BAAGDE010000021.1, on the reverse strand, counting down.
GGGCGCGCAACAACTGCGAGAGATGGATGACCTGCTGCCCGGCGCGCTGCTTGGACGCCTTCTCCGATAGGGCCATTTTCCCTCCTCAAGGCGGTACGACCGAACCCGCGGCCAAAGTACCCGACTTCAGCGTCGCGGCGCCATGTATGGCGCGAAATCGATCGGTGGACCGTCTCGGCCGCCAGAGCATACGCTGCCGTTGTGCCGGGCGACTACCGCCAATAGGTAAACGGCAGAAGGCTATTGGGTTCGCCGGGGCCCGATGACACTATTGCTTGTCGACTTTCCCGGCGATCTGGTTGGCGATCGTGGCGCCGAGGTCCCCGACGTCCTTGCGGCACACGTCGACATCGATGACGACGTTATTGCGGACGGTCAGCGCCCGCTGGCAGGGTACGGTCACGCTCGCGCCGTTTCCGACGACGGTCATTGTCACCGGAACGCTCAGAATCCCATCGGCGTTGGAAACCTGGCCCACCTTCCACTGAAGTTCCGGTTTGCCGTCGGCGGCGGGTACGGTGTCCTGACGGTTGGCGCAGGCGGGCCAGCGCTGCGCCGACGTCGTGAAGAACGCGCTCGCCTGCTCGGGGGTGGGGAACAGCACCACAACCTGATATACCTCAGGGCTTTCCAGTTGATCCGCGCCCACGGGCGCCGGCGCCTCGTCGTGATAGCCGTAAACCGCGGTACTTCCGCTGTCGGCGTACACGGACGCCAACGCCGCGTGCACGGTGTAGCGGCATTCAGCGGGGAACGTGTAGTCCTCGCGCTTGAACGGATCTTCCAACAACTTGGTGATCGGTGGATCGCTGGACGTTCCGGTGGCACCCAGCACGGTGTCGACGTCGCTCGGCGAGAGCATCAGGTCGGGCAACGCGCCCTGCGCCACAGGAGTCTTCGACGACGCCGTCGTGGTGGCCGCCGACGAAGCGCTGTCGCCCTTGTTGGCACCGCCGCACCCGGCGACCAGTATGGCGGCAGTGGCAACGACAACTGCCGCGGTCAGCTGGCTCCTCATGCGCCGGAGCATACGACAGCAGCACCGTGCCGGGGTTATGTTCGCTGTGTGTCCGCAGTTGACTTCACCTCGGTGTCCCCGATCGTCCCCGTCCGGGACTTGGACGTTGCGCTCGGTCGGTATCGCCGGCTCGGTTTCGACGCCCGCGCCTACGAAGGCCCGGACCGGTACGGATTCGCCGATCGCGGGCCGGTGTCGATCCACCTCACCGAATGGGCCGAGCACGATCCGTTGCGCACGGCCGCCAGCGTGTATTTGTACGTCAGCGATGCCGATGCGCTCTATGCGGAGTGGGCGGCGCTGGAAAACCTCGAGGGCCGCCTCGTCGCCCCGCAGGACACACCGTACGGCTTGCGCGAATTCGCCTACGTCGATCCCGACGGCACCGCGCACCGGGTCGGCTCGCGGCTGAGTTGATCTCAGGCCTTCTCCGTTGCGGGAGAGGGCTTTTCGTCAGAGGTGGGTGTATAGCTGGCCTGGCTGTGGGCCAGCGCCACCGTCGCCGCCGCCATCAGACCCACCGACAAGCCCAAGGCCACCCAGCCGATGTCGTTGGTGTGCAGCGTCTCGCCCAGCACGGTGATGCCGAGCACCGAGCCGACAATGGGCTCGGCGACGGTGACCGCCGGCAGCGATGCGGTGAGCGGGCCCGCCCGAAACGCCGACTGCTCCCAGGCGGTGGCCGCGATCGCCAGCACCACCCAGACGTACAACTCGGGTGCCCGCAACAGCGCCGGGATGCCGCGGTCGAGTTGGTCCACCACGCCCTTGGTCAGCACCGAAAACAGTCCCCACAGCGAGCCGGACATCAGGCCCAGCAGCAGCGCGCCGACCGAACCGGGAAACATCCGCGCGCCGATCACGCACAGGACCAGCGCGGGACCCATGACCAACGCCACGATGGTCCACGTCTGCACCGACCCGCGCGGGGCCCCCTGCTGGGGATCGCCGACCGTCACCACCACCGCGACCGCGACGGCAAGCAGGATGGCCCAAATGCCTTGCCGGCGTGTAATTCTGCGGTGGTTCACCCTGGCGCTGATGAGCAGGGCGAACAGCAACGACGTCACCAGCAACGCCTGCACCAGCACCACCGAGCCCAGGCCCAAGGCCGCGGCCTGGAACCCGAACCCGGCGCCGGCCACCAGGCTGCCGGTCCACCAGTGCCGGTCACGCAGCAGCCGGCGGAAGAGCGCGAAGGTGCCGACGGGCTTATCGGTGACCTGTTGAGCGGATCGTTGCTGGACGACGTCGCCGGCGCCGACCATCAACGCGGCCGCGATCGCGAGCACTGCAGCGATGGCCGTGCTGCTCACGAAGTCCTCCTCTGCGCTTGGTACGACGAATTCCGCTTGTGGCGCAACCGGTTTGCATCATGTTCGCGTTCCGGATGGCGCCCGGTGAACGTCAGCTGTTGCGCCGAATCTTGAGCGCGGTGGTGATCATGGGAACCTGCAGCGGCAGCCGGGCCAGGGCGACGATCCGCATCGGCCACGGCTTGTCCCACCACAACCGGCACATGTTGACGTTGCCCGGGAAGACGCCGATGAACAGCGCGACGGCGGCCAGCGCGGCGGCCCGTCGGGTGCGCTGCGGTATTAGCAGGGCCCCGATCGCCAGCTCGGCGACGCCCGACCCGTAGGTGTAGAGCCGCGGGCTTCCCGGCAGCTCGACCGGGATGATGGAGTCGAACGGTTTGGGTGCCACGAAGTGCAGGGTGCCGATGCCGAGCAGCATCGCCGCGACACGGTAGGCGAGCTGCTGGGTGGTGTCACGGACGGCGACGGGTCTGATGGTCATGAAGTCATTGTGCCCATTGCGGCGACTGCTTACGCGCGGTCGGCGTCGGTATAGCGGATGATGCCGCGAATGTTGCGGCCCTCGAGCATGTCGCGATAGCCGTCGTTGATCTGCTCGAGGGTGTATTCGCGCGTGACCATGTCGTCGAGGTTGAGCTGCCCCAGCTTGTACAACTCCAGGATCGCCGGGATGTCGTACTGCGGGTTGCCGCCACCAAAAATGCTGCCCTGCAAGCTCTTCTGCAACAGCGAGAGTCCAGCGAGGTTCAGGGTGACCTCGTTGGACAGCACGCTGGCCATGCCGGTGAGGCAACAGACCCCGCCCTTGGCCGTCAGCCCCATCCACGACTCGACGTCCTTGCCCTCCACGTGGCCCACGGTGACGATCACCTTGTGGCACATGAAGCCTCGCGTCGCCTCGGCGATGCCGGCCGCGGCGCTGCCCACGTCGGCGAACGTCGCTGTGGCGCCGAACTTCAGCGCCTGTTCGCGCTTCCACTCGTAGGGATCGACGGCGAAGATGCGCCGTGCCCCCGCGATGCCGGCGCCCTGCAGCGCGGCGACGCCGACACCGCCGATGCCGACGACCGCGACGTCCTCACCCGGTGAGACCGCCGCGCTGCGCACCGCCGAGCCGTAGCCGGTGGTCACCCCGCAGCCCACCAGGCAGGCGACGTCGAAGGGAATCGACGGGTCGATCTTGACCACCGAGGTGTGATGCACCACCACGTACGGCGCGAAGGTGCCCAGCAGCGACATCGGGATGACGTCGCGGCCCCGCGCGGAGACGCGAAACGATCCGTCGGAGACGGATTGACCCGAGAGCAGGCCCATGCCGAGGTCGCACAGGTTGCGCAGGCCCGTCTGGCACGGTGTGCACTTCCCGCAGGACGGGATGAACGACATGACGACGTGGTCGCCGACGGCCAGGTGTTCGACACCCTCGCCGATCTCGGTGATGATGCCGGCGCCTTCGTGCCCGCCCAGCACCGGATAGCTCGGAATGGGGAAGTCGCCCGTCATCAGATGGTGGTCGGAGTGGCACAACCCGGCCGTTTCCAACTGCACGGTCAGCTCGCCGCGGCGGGGGTCGCCGATTTCGATCTCGTCGACCGACCACGGCTGGTTCAGTTCCCAGACCAGCGCACCTTTGGTCTTCAACGGCTTGGCCTCCGTCTTTACCCGAACCGCTTAATTGTTAGCGCCGTCACAGGAGCCCGGCCTACTGAATTTAGACCATTACTATTGCCTATACAGTATTTGATACGATTCGCGGCGTCTGACCGTCCACAACAACGAGGTTGAGAACATGGGAACACCCGTCATCGTCGGAGCCGCCCGGACCGCGATCGGCCGTTCGTTCAAGGGCACGCTGGTCAACACGCCGCCCGAGACCCTGATCACCGCCGTGCTGCCCGAGGTGGTCCGCAGGTCGGGCGTCGACCCCGCCGACATCGATGACATCATCTTCGCCGAATCCCATTACGGCGGTGGGGATCTCGCGCGTTACGCGGCGACCGCGACGGGCCTCGAGCACGTTCCCGGGCAGTCGGTCAACCGGCACTGCGCGGGCAGCCTCACGGCCATCGGCAACGCTGCGGCGCAGATCGGGTCCGGCATGGAGCGCGTGCTCATCGCCGGCGGTGTGCAGTCGCTGTCGATGACACCACTGACCAACTGGCGGATTCCCGGCCCCGAGCTGAAGTTCGAGGAGCGCTGGATGCCGCCGACGCACGTGGAGACACCGGACGCCCCCGCCAAGGACATGTCCATCACGGTGGGCTGGAACACCGCGCAGGCGGTCGGTATCACCCGCGAGGAGATGGACGCCTGGGCGGCCCGCTCGCATCAGCGCGCCGTTGCCGCCCAGGATGCCGGCAAGTTCGTCGACGAGATCCTGCCGCTGAAGATCACCCAGTTCGACGGCTCGGTCACCGAGTTCGCGGTGGACGAGCATCCGCGTCGCGACACCACCGTCGAGAAGCTCGCCGGCCTGAAGGTGCTGCACCCCGAAATCGAGGGCTTCTCGATCACGGCCGGTAACAGCAGCGGCACCAACGACGCCGCCGCCGGCGTGGCCCTGGTCGATCGCGACTACGCCGCGGCCAACAAGCTCAACGTCATGGGCACCGTCAAGGCGTGGGCCGCCGCGGGTGTCCCGGCCCGCGATTGCGGCCTCGGCGCCGTCAAGGTCATCGGGAAGGTGCTGCAGCGGGCCGGCCTGTCGCCCAGCGACGTGGCGCTGTGGGAGATCAACGAGGCGTTCGCGTCCGTCCCGATCGCGGCGTGCCGCGAATACGGCATCGACGAGGAGAAGGTGAATTTCTCCGGCAGCGGCTGCAGCCTTGGTCACCCGATCGCGGCCTCGGGCGCGCGCATGGTGACCACCTTGGTCTACGAGCTCGCCCGCCGCGGTGGCGGCATCGGCGTCGCCGCGATGTGCGCCGGCGGCGGCCAGGGTGGCGCTGTCGTCATCGAGGTCTAGCGGCGATCGCGAAGCCGACGCGGGTCACCGCCACCAAATGTGAGCCACCGCAAGGTAATTCGCACCGGCTAGTTGCAGAACGTGTAGCCGATGAATTGTGTGCCGCGGGTGTCGCCGCTCGAGTAATTGGCGAAGTGCACCGCAGGCGCTCCGTTGTACTGCGTGTTCATCTTCTGCACGTTCGGGGGTGGAGCGCCTTTGGGGAAGGCCAGAATCATGTCGGCGAAAATTTCCAGGCCGACCTGGCAGATGGCCTCGCGCCGCGGCTGCTGCGGATTCCACGCGTGCACGACCACCGGTAGGGTCAGCTGAGATCCCGCCGCACAATTCGGATCGCAGAGCTTGAACACCGCCGTGCCGGTCCCGTCGGCGCCCTGGGGTCCCCAGGAACTCCACGACATGTCCTGCAGCGCAACGGCCACACTGGCGCAGCCCAACACGTTGAGCCGCTTCGGCCGCGCGACCGGGGGGACGGACGGGTTGTAGCAGCCCGGGATGGCGAAGCTCTCCGGCGCCGACGGTGCCGGCTGGGCGCTGGGCGCCGTCGCGCTCTGCTGGCTACGGGTCAACTGCACGCCCACCACGGTGAGGACCCCGACCAGCAGCACCGCCACGACAATGCCGGCCCCGATCAATCGCCCCCGCGAGGTGTGCCGCAGCCGCCTCAATAATGGGACGTTGGCGTTGCCGCTCACGCTCACCAGATTACGGGTGAGGCTTTACCCCTGGGGGTGGTGCCCGCCGACGGGCATGACAGGGTAAAGTTGGTCATCGCTACCAACATATTGAGGATTCCCGGGAGCTGCCGATGAATGACCATGATCTGGCCGCGCGGCTGGCCACCGAGGCCGGTCGGCTACTGCTCGGGGTTCGCGAAGAGTTCGCCGACGCGGCAGCGGGCGACCGGAAAGCTGCGGGGGACAAGCGATCCCACGATTTCTTGATGGAGGCGCTCGCCGCCGAGCGGCCCGATGACGCTGTCCTGTCCGAAGAGGGCGCCGACGACCCGGTGCGATTGCGCTCGGACCGGGTCTGGATCGTCGATCCGCTGGACGGCACGCGGGAATTCTCCGAGCTGGGACGCGATGACTGGGCGGTGCACGTCGCGCTCTGGGAGTCCGGCGAGCTGGTCGCCGGCGCCGTGGCGCTGCCGGCCCAGGGCATCACCTTCGCGACTCCGGACATGGATTCACCTCCCGCCGTGCCGGGCAAGCCGCGCATCGTGGTGTCGCGCACCCGTCCGCCGGCCATCGCGTTGAACGTCCGTGATGCGCTGGACGGAGTTCTGGTGGAAATGGGCTCGGCCGGAGCCAAGGTCGCCTCGATCGTCCAGGGATTGTCAGACGTGTACGTGCACGCCGGCGGCCAGTTCGAATGGGACTCCGCCGCGCCGGTGGCGGTGGCGCGGGCCGCCGGGCTGCATACCTCTCGCATCGACGGGTCCGCGCTGGCGTACAACCAACCCGACCCCAAGCTGCCCGATCTCGTGGTCTGCCGGCCCGAACTGGCGGAAGCCGTACTCGCGGTGACGCGCTGACGTCAGGGCTCAATCGGGCGGTGCGCAGTGCAGTCCGACCCGGTGAGGTCGAGTGCGATGTCGACGAGCATGTCTTCCTGGCCGCCCACCATGCCGCGCCGACCGGCCTCTTCGAGCAGCGTTCGGGCGTCGACGTCGAATCGCGCTGCCGCAGCTTCCGCGTGACGGAGAAAGCTGGAGTAGACGCCCGCATAGCCAAGGGTCAAGGTTTCCCGGTCGACTCGGACGGGCCGGTCTTGCAGAGGTCGGACGAGATCGTCGGCGGCGTCCTGCAGTCGATGGAGGTCGCAGCCGTGATCCCAGCCGAGTCGGGTGGCCGCGGCGATGAACACCTCCAGCGGCGCGTTGCCGGCACCGGCACCCATGCCGGCCAGTGAGGCGTCGATCCGGGATGCGCCATGCTCGACCGCGGCGATGGAATTAGCCACCCCCAGCGACAGATTGTGATGCGCGTGAATACCGATTTCCGTTGATGGGCACAGTGTTTGGCGCAGCGCGTCGACCCGTTCGGCTACGCCGTGCATCGTCATGGCCCCGCCGGAGTCGACAACGTAGACGCACGTCGCTCCGTAACTCTCCATGAGCATGGCCTGGGCGGCCAACTGGGCGGGTTCGATCAAGTGGCTCATCATGAGGAATCCGACCGCGTCCATCCCGAGGTCGCGGGCCGTGGACAGGTAGCGCGCCGAGATGTCGGCTTCGGTGCAATGCGTGCCGACGCGCACGACGGCCGCGCCCGCACGGTGCGCATCGCTGAGATCGCGGAGGCTGCCAACGCCGGGCAACAGAAGCGTTGCGATGCAAGCATTCTGGACCACCCCGGCCACGGCCTCGATCCATTCGAGGTCGGTATGCGCCCCGAATCCGTATACGCAACTCGAACCGGACAGACCATCACCGTGGGCGACCTCGATCGAGTCGACTCCGGCGGCGTCGAGGGCGCGCGCGATCGCGGTCAACTGCTCGATGCTGTACCGGTGGCTCACCGCGTGCATGCCGTCACGCAGGGTCACGTCGCTCACGTAGAGGCATCGGCTCATGTTGTGGCCCCGGTGGTTTCGGCCGCATGAAGCGCGATCCGTTCCGCGGTGGCCTTCGCGGCAGCGGTCATGATGTCGAGGTTTCCTGCGTAGCTGGGCAGGTAGTGAGCCGAACCGGTAACTTCGAGCATGACCGTGACGCGGGTGCCGGTGAACTTGCCGGTCTTGGGGATGCAGAGCGGGTGGTCGTTGTCGAAGGTTTCGAACTGGACATCCCGCTTCAAGCGGTAGCCCGGTACGTAGGCGGCGACTCGATCAACCATGCCGAGGATTTCCTGGTCGATCTCGTCGTGGTCGCACTCCCCGTCGACGAGGCAGTACACGGTGTTGCGCATGAGCACCGGGGGATCGGCGGGATTGAGGATGATCACGGCCTTGCCGCGCTGTGCGCCGCCGACGGCTCGCAGGGCCGTGGCGGTGGTTTCGACGAATTCGTCGATGTTGGCCCGGGTGCTGGGGCCCGCGGATTTCGCCGAGATGGATGAGACGATCTCGGCGTAGGAAACGATTCCCGCCTTGCCGACCGCGGCGACGATCGGAACCGTGGCTTGCCCCCCGCAGGTGACCATGTTGAGGTTAGGAGTGTCCAGGTGGTCGTCGAGGTTTACTGCCGGCACGCAGAACGGTCCGATCGCCGCGGGTGTGAGGTCGAGCATTCGTATCCCGCTGTCGCGCAACGATTCCCAATTGGTTCGATGCGCGGCGGCCGAGCTGGCGTCGAAGACCAGCTTGATATCGGCGCAGTCCGGCATGTGCAGCAGGCCCTCGATGCCCTCCGTGGTGGTGGGCACACCGATTTGCCGTGCGCAGGCCAGCCCGTCCGAGTCTGAGTCGATGCCGACCACGGCGCCCACGGTGAGGGGTCCGTCGCTCTGTGAGATCTTGAGCATCAGGTCGGTGGCGATGTTGCCCGATCCGATGATGGCCACCGGCCATGTCTGGACAGCGGTCACTTCGACTCGGCGGCCATGCGCAAGGCGCTGTCGAAGAGGGCGGCCGCGTGCATCTCGAAGAGGGCCGGCAGGTCCATGGAGTCGCCGCCGACCTCCTTGGCGATGAAAAGGCCGTCGGCGCCTGCCATTGCGTAGGTGGCCAACTGATGGACCTGCGCGTCGGTCAGGCCGGGCGCGAGGTCGCGAATCGCCGGGGTCAGCGCCTCGACCGCGCGGTCGCGCACGGCGAGGAACATGGCACGTGCTCGCGGTTCGACGGGTCGCCGTTCCAGGGCGAGCATCAAGCCGAGCCGCAGGAAGTCGGGGGAGTCCAGCAGCGCCTTGGCGATTTGCATCGCCACCGTGGCCAGGCGCTCCCGCGCGTTGCCCTCGCTCGGCATTTCCCACGCCGAAAGCCAGTGCGCGAAGCTGCGTTCGATCACCGCGGCAATCAGGTCGTCCTTGTCTTTGAAGTGCCAGTAGATGGAGCTGGCCGGCAGGCCGCACTTGGCGCTGACCAGGGCGATGCTGGTGCCCTCGTAGCCGCGTTCACTGGCGATCTCGGTGGCCGCATCGAGGATGCGGGCCCGCGACGCCTCGCCGTCGAGGCGTCGGCGCCGCTGTGGTTTGTCGCTGCTTGCCACCGGAACTCCTTGCGGTCAGACCTTGACTCCGTAGTGATCACTACATTACCGTAGTGATCGTTACATATTCAAGGTGGACGTGAAGGCGAGACGGCAATGGACGAGCATCCGACCTATGACGTGGCGGTGATCGGCTATGGCCCCACGGGCGCCACCGCAGCGAATCTGCTTGGCCGCTTGGGACTTAGCGTCGTCGTGATCGAGCGCGACCCCGACGTCTACGGGCGGGCGAGGGCCATCTCCACCGATGAGGAGGTGATGCGCATTTGGCAATCCATCGGCCTGGCCGATCGACTACAACAGGACATGCTGCCTGACCGGCCGCTGGCCTGGGTTGACGCCAACGGCGTGCCGTTCGTGGAAACCACCATGACGCCCCGCGGCTGCGGGCATCCGCCGCAACAGTTCCTGTACCAGCCCGCGGTCGACCACGTGCTCCGCGCGGGCGTCGACCGTTTCGGCAACGTCGAGGTGCTGCTCGAGCACGAGTGCCTGCGCGCGGCCAACGGCGAATCGTGGGCCGAACTCATGCTGGCCGATCTTCGCACCGACACCTTCAAGCGCCTTCGGGCTTCCTACGTGATCGCCGCCGATGGCGGTTCCTCGCCCACCCGCGGCCTGCTCGGGGTCGGATACGCCGGCCGCACCTACACCGAACGCTGGGTGGTCATCGACACCAAGGTGATTCGTGAGTGGGACGGTCACGACCGGTTGCGGTTTCACTGCAATCCGGCCCGTCCGACCGTGGACTGCCCGACGCCCTTGGGGCATCATCGCTGGGAATACCCGGCCCGCACCGATGAGGACGAACGACGACTCGTCACCGACGAGGCGGTGTGGCGGGTCCTGCGCGAACAAGGCATCACCGAAGCTGACGTGGAAATCCTGCGTGCCGTCATCTACAGCCACCACGTGCGCGTCGCCGACCGGTGGCGTGTGGGTCGCATCTTCCTCGCCGGCGATGCCGCCCACGCGATGCCGCCCTGGATCGGTCAAGGCATGTCAGCCGGTGTGCGGGATGCGGCCAACCTGTGCTGGAAGTTGGCGGCCGTGGTGCAAGGGCATGCGCCCGATTCGCTCCTCGACAGCTACCAGGTCGAGCGAAAACCTCACGTCGTCAAGGTCACCCGCCGGGCGGTGCGCAACGGACGGATCATCACCGAACGTCGAAAGTCACTGGCCTTCTTGCGAAATCATCTCGTGCGTACATTGACGCGGGTGCCTGGTGTCCTCGCGGTTGCGCAGAAGCTGATCTGGATTCCCAATGCGCACTATCGTGCCGGCCTGTTAGCCGCCCAGTCGCATGCGGCCGTGGGCTGGCAGCTGCCGCAGCCATGGGTCACCGACCCTGCCGGGACCAGGCTGCGGCTCGACGATCTCATCGGGGGGCGTTGGGCGATACTGCATTTCGGTGCCGCACCGGCCGGGGCGGACCGGTGGCGACGGCTGGGAGCCGAATCGCTGACCGTCGCCAGACGCGGGGGTGCGATCGGCGATTGCGACGGGGTGCTGACGCGCTGGATGAGGGACAAGAAGGCCACGGCGGTCGTGGTGCGCCCGGACGGATTCGTTTACGCCGCGGCGGGACCGCGACGGCCTCTGCCGCCACCGCCTGCGGGCTTCACCGCGCTGGGTCTGACCGGCCAGGCCTCGCCCCGGATCGGGGCGACCGCATGACGCTCACGAACGCGATCGAGCACACGGTCACCATCGCGGGGAAACCGGTCTTCGTCTGCGAAGCCGGCACCGGACCGGCCGTCGTGATGCTGCACGGAGGCGGACCCGGCGCATCGGGCATGTCGAACTACACACGCAACATCGGCGCTCTCGCAGAGCATTTCCGCGTCATCGTTCCTGACATGCCGGGATACGGCAGGTCCGCCAAGGGCATCGACCACAGCGATCCATTCGGCTACCTCGCCGACATGATGCGCGGGCTGCTCGACGAACTCGGCATCGAGACCGCCCATCTCGTGGGCAACTCGTACGGCGGTGCCGCGGCCCTGCGCCTGGCGCTGGACACCCCACAGCGGGTCGGCAAGCTTGTGTTGATGGGGCCGGGTGGAATCGGTACGACGAGAGGCCTTCCCACGAACGGGTTGAAGGCCCTGCTGTCTTACTACGGCGGCGATGGTCCGAGCCGGGACAAACTCGCCGCGTTCATCCGCACGTACCTGGTGTACGACGGCGCCGCGGTACCCGAGGACCTCATCGACCTGCGCTACCAGGCCTCGATCGACCCGGAAGTCGTCGCCGACCCTCCACTGCGCCGTCCGTCCGGACCGAAGGTCCTGCGCACCTTGTGGCGGATGGACCTGACCCGGGACAGCAGGCTGAAAGACCTGAGGACGCCGACGCTGATCTTGTGGGGCCGTGACGACAAGGTCAACCGTCCTAGCGGCGGTCCGATGCTGCTCAACATGATGCCGAATGCGGAGTTGGTCATGACCTCGCACACCGGACACTGGATGCAGTGGGAACGCGCCGACCTGTTCAACGAGCTGGTCATCGAATTCCTCAGCCCCTACTCGGCGCTCGCTGTGAGCACGCGATGAGCCCGTCGGTGTTCGGCAAAGTCCAGTTGGGCTACATCGTGATCGAGACCGAAAAGTTCAGTGATTGGCGACGATTCGGCCGTGACGCGATCGGCATGCACCTCAATGAAGGGCCGTCGGAGGCGTTACGATTTCGCCTCGACGACAACGAATGTCGGTTCCTGCTGCAACGCGGGCCCGCCGAGGACGTCACAGCGCTGGGTTGGCATGTGGATGACCACTCGACGTTCGACACCGTCGTCGACCGCGTCAGGGGCCATGGGGTGCCGGTGACCGTCGGGACCGACGAGCAGGCGGCCTTGCGCGGGGTCGAACGGCTAATCCGATTTCCTGGACCCAACGGCCTCGTCCAGGAGGTCTACACCCGCCCGCGCATCGCTGCGGCATCGTTGCGGACGGCAGCGCGTGGCGGATTCGTCACCGGCGCAGCGGGTATGGGCCATATCGCCGTCACCAGCAAGCGGCCGCATCAGGTGCGCGGGTATTACCAGACGGTGTTCGACGCGCGGCTGTCCGACTACATCGACGAGACGATCAGCGGACTGAAGTTCAAGATCCGTTTCCTGCGGGTCAATCAGCGCCATCACACCGTGGCCATCGCCGCCGTCGACCGCATGCGGTTGAACCCGATTCGCACGCGCGTGCAGCACCTCAACATTCAGGTCGCCGACCTCGACGACCTGACCGACGCCTACCAGCGCGTCAAACAACTCGGCTTTCGGATGGCGCTGGGCGTAGGCCAGCACACCAACGACAAGGAACTGTCCTTCTACGCCGTCACGCCGTCGGGATTCGAGTGGGAGGTTGGCTGGAACCCGATCGTGGTCGACGAGGCCACCTGGGAACCCGCCACCTATCGCGGCATCAGCATCTGGGGCCACACTCGAGAGGGACAAACGATCATCGACAAACTGGGCCAGTTCAAGATCGGGGCCGCGTCACTGATGCACGACGAGGACGTCATTCCCGCGCTCGCCGGAGCGGGCATCCCAGACCGCTGATCACCGACCTGCAGAGGAGCAGTCACCAATGTCGCGGATCGACACTCACCACCACGCCATCCCGTCTTTCTATCGAGACATGCTGCGAAAAGCCAGGATTGATGAAGCGGGCGGCCGGGCGCTGCCGGATTGGAGCCCGGACGCGTCGTTGCAGACCATGGCGGAACTGAACGTCGCCACCGCGATACTCTCGGTGTCGACGCCGGGGACCACGTTCCTGCCCAGCGCGGCCGACGCGGCCTCGGTGGCCCGCGACCTGAACGACTACCTCGCCGGGCTCGCCGCCGACCAACCCGACCGGTTCGGATTCTTCGCGACCCTCCCCATGCCGCACCTGCGCGAGTCCGCCGGCGAGGCCGCCAGGTCGCTCGACGAATTGCACGCCGACGGGGTGGTGCTGCTCGCCAACAGCGCCGGGACCTACCTCGGGCAGGACGGCCAGGACGACCTGTTCGCCGCGCTGGACGCGCGCTCGGCGGTGGCGTTCATCCATCCCGGCGAGCTGCCCGGGCCGGTGATCGAGGGGGTCGCGCCGTTTGCTGTCGACTTCCTGCTCGACACCACCCGCGCCGCGTATTTGCTTGTGCACAATGGGATTTGCCGCCGATACCCGAACATCAAGTTCATCCTCAGTCACGCGGGCGGGTTCGTCCCCTACGCCTCGTACCGGATGGCGGTCAGCATCATGGGCGACACCGGACGCAGCCCGGGTGACAGCCTGGATGACTTCGCCGGCTTCTACTTCGACACCGCGCTGTCGTCGAGCGCCGCGGCGCTGCCCAGCCTGCTGGCGTTCGCCAAGCCCGGCCACGTGACTTTCGGCTCGGACTGGCCCTTCGCGCCGGTGGCGGCCGGCAAGCTGTTCGCCGCCGGCCTGGAGACCTACCCGGGTCTGCGCCCAGAGGCCCGCGCGGCGATCGAGCGCGATAACGCGCTCGCGCTGTTCCCCCGGCTCGGCGCGGCCGCGCCACCCAAGCGCGGCTCCACGCTCGACCAGTTGCGCCGCGGCGCCAGCCGGGCGGTCATGCGCGGGGTCGTGCGGCTGGTCAACACCCGCTGACGGGTGCTCAGAGCCAGGCCTGCTGCCACGACTGGATGCGGTCGGCCAGTTCGGGTCCGCGGTCCTCTTGAATGAAGTGGCTGGCGTTGATCCGGGCGTGCGGCTGTCCCGCGGCGCCGGGAATGTGCTTGATCAGGGCCCTGTCCGCCTGCCCGAGGATGGGATCGCGGGCGCCGAAGATGGCGAGGAACGGCTTTTCCCAGCGGCCGAGCGCATCCCACGCTTTCCTGTTGGCGGGAATCGCCGGATCGGTGGGCGAGGTGGGCACCAGCTGAGGAAACGCGCGGGCCCCGGCCTGATAGGTCTTGTCGGGGAAGGGCGCGTCGTAGCCTGCCCGGACTTTTGACGGCACCCGGCGAACGGTCCCGGCGCTGACGATGCGACCGGCGGGCAGCACGGGGGAGTAGTGCGCGAAGGCGCGCCAGGCGTAGAAGGCCGGCGGGGTGCGCCGTTGCGCCGTGGGGAGGAAACCGTTGGCCACCACCAGCCGCCCGACGCGGTCGGGCTGCTCGACGGCGATGCGCAGCCCGATCAGCGATCCCCAGTCCTGCACGAACAGCGTGACGTCCCTGAGGTTGAGATGCTCGAACCACGAGATCACCCACTCCACGTGGCGCTGGTAGGTGTAATCCTCGACCCGGCTGGGCTTGTCCGAACGCCCGAAACCGATCAGATCCGGCGCGAGCACGCGGTTCCCGGCGTCGGTGAGGGGCGGGATCATCGTGCGGTACAGGTAGCTCCACGTGGGCTCGCCGTGCAGCAGAACGATGGGCGGCCCTTCGATCGTGCCCTCATCGAGGTAGTGCATGCGAAGCGGCCGGGTGTCGCTCGCGGTTACATCAAGGTAATGCGCAACGAACGGGTAGTCCTCCAGGTTTTCGAATCGGGAGTCCGGGGTTCGCAGCACATGCATATCAGCTCCTCCGGTGAACCGGCACCTCTGTTAGCCTCTCGCGCCGGCGCGAATTCGTCTAGTAGGAGATTCATTGAGGTGCGCCCGACGGGCGATTAAACTGGCTTGTTCATGGCAATTCGGCGCGCGGTTCTGCTCATAGCCGACATCGGCGGGTACACGCATTACATGCAGTGGAACCGGACGCACCTTGCCCATGCCCAGCTGACGGTTGCCGGCCTACTGGAGTCGGTCATCAACGCGGGCAAGGGATTGAAGCTGGCCAAGCTCGAGGGTGATGCCGCGTTCTTCTGGGCGCCGGACAGCCACGCCAAAGAGGTGGTGTGCGACCGCCTGTCGCGGATGCGTGCGTCGTTCCTGGAGCGGCGCGAGCGGATGAAGAATGACATCGCCTGCGAGTGCGCGAGTTGTGCACAGCTGGAGAAGCTGTCGCTCAAATTCGTCGTGCACATGGGTGAGGTGGCCGATCAGAAGGTGAAGCGCCACGTCGAGCTGGCCGGCTTCGATGTCATTCTGGTGCACAGAATGCTGAAAAACATGGTGCCGGTTGCCGAATACGTGCTGATGACCGATCCCGTCGCGGCCTGCCTCGACAAGCCTATGCGCGAACTTTGCATGCCGTTGGTGCACGTCTTCGACGGCATCGGGGAAACGTCGACGCACTACATCGACCTTGCGGCGGTGCAGGTTCCTGTCGCGGCACCGCGGCGCAGCTTTTTCCGCCGGCTCGGCGCGACGACGAGGTTCGAACTCGACAGCCTGCCGTTTACGCTCGGCATGAAGGAGCCCGCCCAGGGGTTCCGCAACCTGGGCCGCGGCGCCGAGGAAGTGTCCGCGTAGCCGAAAACCCCTGCGCCCCGGCGCCGTCCGCTACCGGGTGTCGGCCAGGGCCCGTCCCATCCGCGAGACCGCCTCGGTGAGGATGGCTCGCGAGGTGGCGAAGTTCAATCGCACGTGCCCGGTTCCGCCGGTGCCGAACACGTGGCCGGAGCTCAGCGCCACCCGCGCGTGATCCAAAAACCAGCGGGCCGGCCCGGACAGATCAGCAACCACCGCAAGACCATCGGCGCGTTCTTCGTCGAAGCCGAGCGCGCGGCAATCCAGCCATCCCAGGTAAGTGCCTTGCGGCCATTGGTATTTCACGCCGGGAAGGTGCTCGGCGACCAATTCGCCCAGCAATGTCCGGTTCTCGTCCAGGCCTTGCAGCGTCGCGTCGAGCCAGTCCCCGCCGCTCCGAAACGCCTCGGCATGCGCGATGACACCGAGGTGACTCGGCCCGTGACTGACCTCCTCCGGCATGCGGTCCAGGTCGGCGGCGGCCTCTGGTCCGGCGATGGCCAGCGCGGCTTTCAGGCCGGACAGGTTCCAGGCCTTCGATGCGGAGATCAGCGCGAAGGCGTTCTCGGCGCCCGGGACGGTGAGGAAGGGGGTGAACCGCGAGCCCGGCAGAATGACGGGAGCGTGAATCTCGTCGGACACCACCCGCACGCCGAACCGCCGGGCGAGCTCGGCGACCGCGCGAAGCTCGTCGGCGGTGTGCACCGATCCGGTCGGGTTGTGCGGATTGCACAGCAGATAGGCGACCTTCGCGTCCCTGGTGGCGCCCGTGCGAGCGCCAACGAAGGCATTCTCCAAGGCGTCCAGGTCAATTCGCCCGTCGGTGAGGGGTGCCTCGATGACGCGGCGGCCGTCGTGGGCGACGAATGCGTAGAACGGCGCATAGACCGGCGGGTTAACAATGACGGCGTCACCGCGATCGGTGAGCAGGCGCAACACCTCGACGACACCGAGCATGACGTCGGGAACCAGCGCGGTGCGGCCCACTTCCAGGTCGCGCCACCCCCAGCGCCGCGCCGCGAATCGGCTGACCGCTTCCGCCAGCGCGGTTCCGCAGGGATACCCGGTGTCGCCGTTGTCGATGGCCCTCCGCAGCGCTTCGGCCACCGTCGGTGCCAGGTTGACGTCCATCTCGGCGACCCACAGCGGCAGGACGTCGGCGGGGTGCGCGCCCCACTTCATGCTGGTGCGAACCCGCAGTTGCTGCAGCGTCAATTCCTCGAGCGGATTAACCGTCACGCCCGCAGAGTAACCGGCGCGGCCTACCCTCCGACAAACGCTTTTTGCGGGATGGTCAACGGAAGGTCCACCGAACTCAGCAATCCCGGCTGGGCGGCAACGACATACGGCACGGCGTTCACGACACGCATCGCGGTGGCGACCATCGCGCCCGCCCCGGAGGTCATGCCGCCGATGCCGGCCTTCGCGGGATCTTTCAGCGTCGCGGCC